>SKPJ01000531.1 GCA_007119595.1 Myxococcales bacterium | reverse complement strand
TGTGCCGGCTCTTCTTCCGGCTCTTCTTCTGGCTCCTCCTCCGGCTCTTCTTCTTCCTCCGGTGGTTGCTCATCTTCCTCTTCTTCGAGGAGTTCTTCTTCCAGCGCGTCCTCCTCCTCGGTGGGCACCTCGAAATCCTCCAACTCCTCCCAGTCGATTTCCTGGTGTTCGTCGAAGTCCTCCAACCCGTGGCCGATGGCCGCCAGTTCCGCCATCGGTCCCTCCCACTGCATCTCGAGATTGGTGGAGGGCGAGGGACTGAGGAAAATGGGAATGGCAGCCAAAAGGTGGAGCAAAACGCTGACCAGCAATCCTTTGCTCAGACCGGACCAACTCTCATTCCACCATAGTTGCAGACGAGACAATTCTTCCTGTCCATCGTCGGACTCCGATCGCTGTTCGGACTCCGATCGCTGCCGCTGGGACTGGTCGCTCATGATCGGTGCGAGCCTTATTGGAAAGTAAAACAGAAAGAATTCGCGAATAAAGACGAGCCGAAGGCGTCAAAAATTTATTGCCATGGGATACATGGCCCGTGTCTGCTCGCCCCGTTTACTTGGAATAAAAGGGTCCAATGGTGTTGGTTTCTTCCCTGCGTGGTGTGAAAATAACCGGTGAGCTGTCGATGACTTGAGCAAAGGTCGTTGCCCCGGGCTTAATGATCAAGGATATTGAAGCGACGGTCGCCATAGAGTAGGGCCGATGTTCAATTTTTTTAGATCGAGAGATATCATCGATGAGTCTACAGGCTCAATACGATAATCGATATTGTCCACCTCGCTGCCCACCCGGTGAAGGGCCGTCGGCGATGGCCTGGACGACACTGGCGCTGGGTGTCGGAAGTTGGCTTTTCTTTCCCGTGGTGGGAGCGCTGGGGGCCCTGGTGTGTGGTATGATGGAGCTCCGAAAGATCAAGGAGGGAACCTCGTCGCCAGACGGTGAAATGCTGGTCACTATTGGATTGCTTTTTGCGGCCGTCCATTGGCTGGGACTCATGTTGACCCTGGTATTCGCCGGGGGATTTTTATTTCTCTTCTTTTTGGTGCTCCTCGCCTGAGCCCCTTGTAAGCTCCAATAAGCTCCGAACAATTTTTTTGCACCTGATTGACACTCGTCGGGGGGTGCGATAATTCCCGGAAGACCTGCACGCTGTTGAGGTTTATTTCCATCTCCACATCACGGACGAGTATATTTTATGCGACTTTCCTCGATGTTCGTTCCGACGCGAAAAGAAGACCCCGCCGACGCGGAGGTCGTCAGTCACAAATTGCTGGTTCGGGGGGGCTATATTCGCATGCTCGCCCGCGGCATCTACAGCTTTTTGCCCCTGGGCTGGAAGAGTGTTCGCAAGATCGAAGCGGTGGTCCGCGAGGAGATGAATCGCGCCGGCGCCCAGGAGGTCCATCTTCCGGCGGTTCAACCGGCCACTCTGTGGAAGGAATCGGGGAGATGGACAGAATATGGACCGGAGCTATTGCGCTTTGAGGATCGAAAGGGGGCCGATTTTTGCCTCGGTCCCACCCATGAAGAGGTGATCACCGACATCGTGCGCGGTGAGATCAGAAGCTACAAACAGCTTCCGATGAACCTCTATCAAATCCAGACCAAATTTCGGGACGAGATCCGTCCCCGATTCGGTCTGATGCGGGGGCGAGAATTTGTGATGAAGGACGCCTATTCCTTCGACGCCGGCTTGGAGGCCGCCGAAGAGAGCTACCAAAAGATGTACGACGCCTACGATCGGATCTGCGATCGGCTCGGTTTTGAGTACCGCGCCGTGGAGGCCGATACGGGAGCGATCGGCGGGAGCCAATCCCACGAATTTCAGGTCCTCGCCGATACCGGCGAAGACGAGATCGTAAGCTGTCCGGAGTGCGGATACGCGGCGAATATGGAAAAGGCCAAAGTCGGGGTCGAACCTTCGGAGCGCCCCGATGAGGATCGAGAGCAGCTATCGACGGTGCAGACACCGCAAGTGCGCACCGTCGACGAACTCAGCGATTTTTTGGATCGCCGGGCCGACGAGATTGTCAAGACCCTCATCTATCGGGCCGATGAAACGATGGTGGCCGTGTTGCTACGAGGCGATCACGACGCCAACGAGCTCAAGATCGCCACGGTATTGCGCGATGAGTTGGGCCTCGAAGTGGGGTCGCTGGAACTTGCGACGGACAGCGAGATCGAAGAGGTCACGGGAGCCCCCGTGGGGTTTGCGGGACCGGTGGGGCTCGATATCGCGATCGTCGGTGACGCCGCCGTGGAGGCGATGAGCAATTTCGTCGTCGGCGCCAATGAAGCCGACGCCCATCATGTAGATGTAAATTACGGACGGGACTTCGACGTGACGGTCTTTGCCGATCTGCGCGAGGCCCGCGCAGGCGATCCCTGTGCTGTCTGTGGCGGCACCCTGGAGATCCACCGCGGCATCGAGGTGGGACATGTCTTTTTGCTGGGCGACAAATACTCCAAGTCGATGGAGGCCAACTATCTCGATACCAACGGCAAAGCCCAACCGCTGCAGATGGGCTGTTATGGCATCGGGATCACACGCATTATCGCCGCTGTGGTCGAACAAAATCACGATGAAGATGGCATGATCTGGCCCCTTCCGATCGCCCCCTATCAGGTGTTGTTGACCGTATTGCATATTGACGACGAAGAGGTCATGGGCGCCGCCGAATCGATCTATGAACAGCTCACAGAGGCCGGCACGGAGGTCCTCATCGATGACCGCGACGTCGGCTTTGGCTCCAAGTTCAAGGACGCCGATTTGCTCGGGATTCCACTTCGGATCACCCTCGGCCGCCGGGGCGTTCAAAACGGCGAGGTCGAAATGAAGTGGCGAGACAGCGATGAGCAGCTCGAGGTGCCCCTCGATGAGATCGTCGATCGGAGCACCGCCGAGATCGCAGAGCGTCTGGAGGGTGGATCGTGACTCAGATGTATATCTACGGGATCCACCCCGTCGAAGAATTATTGCATCGAGCCCCACAGCAGGTGCGTGAGCTGGTAATTGCAGGGGAGCTGTCGGAGAGCCAATTCGAGACCATCGCCGCCTATGTCGGCGAGGCGAATGTCGCCGTGCGGCGGGCGTCGACCGACGAGCTCGACGCCCTCTCGGAGGGGGGGAACCACCAGCGGGTTGCCGCCGGGGTATCCTCGTTTCCCTACAGCGATCTGCGGGCGGTGATGGACGGTGTTCCCGATGGCGAATATGGCTGCATCGTCGCCCTCGCTCAGGTACAGGATCCGGGCAACCTGGGGGCGATTTTGCGAAGTGCGGCGGCCCTCGACGCCGACGCGGTGGTCATTCCCAAGCACCGATCGGCGCAGATGACGCCCACTGTGGTGCGCGCATCTGCGGGCATGGCTTTTCAGGTGCCTCTGGTCCGGGTGACCAATTTGTCCCGTGCTCTTCGCACCATGAAGGACGAGGGCTACTGGGTGGTGGGCACCGTAGCCGAAGATGCCCAGCCGATGTGGACCATGGATTGGGAGCTCGATGCCGCGATCGTCATGGGCGGCGAGCACCAGGGGATGCGTCCCGGCGTCGAAAAGGAGTGTGATTTTCGCCTCACCATCCCGATGCGATCGCAGGTAGAGAGCCTCAATGTGGCCGCCGCCACGGCGATCACCCTCTACGATCGCCTGCGCGGAATCAGCGATTGACGGCGATGGCCGGGTCGGTCCCCCCTTTTTGCTTGACACGGTTGGACGGGACTTATATCTATCTGCCCCC
>SKPJ01000055.1 GCA_007119595.1 Myxococcales bacterium | reverse complement strand
GATCTTCCGGTCGAAGATCGACGACCAATTGAGATCGATATGGATTTGGCACAGGACGTCGGTGATGACGATGATCGAGTTGATTTACAGGATGCGACGTTCGATGTGGAAGTGGAGCCGGCGAGCAAGTAGCGGCGTCGAATAACCGGAAGGCATCCCGTTGCGATGTGATATCAAAATTATGTCGCGATCAGCGCAAGATGAGATAATGAAAGATGACTGACTCCTCAGACAAACCGCAGATCACCATCGAGCCGCCGAATAGGGGTGCTAAGAAAAGCGCTTCCCCGAAGGGGCCGCCAAAGAGTCCGCCGAAGCCGCCGGGACGTTCCGGCCCTCCCGGACCGCCTCCAAAACCAGCAGTACAACGGCAGGCACCTGGGGTTCGTGGAAGTCGCCACATACCGGAAAAGACGGCACTGAAAACCGGTGATTGTGTCGGAAAGCGATTTTTCGTAGAGCGGTTTCTCGGCAGTTCCGGTGGGGCGATCAGTTATCTGTGCAACGATCGAGCGACCCAGAGTCCGGTGGTGGTTAAGGTGTTGGAGATGCCCTATCCCGGCGATGAGGGGTTTGCCAAGCTGCGCTCTGAGATCGGTGTCGCCAGCTCCATCGATCATCCAAATTTGATCGGGGCGGTGGGGATGGGACGCACCGAGGACGGCGATATTTTCATCGCCATGGAATACGTGGAGGGTGCCACTCTTTCGCAACTGGTGGCCAAACGACGAGAGGAAGGGCGCACTCTGAGTTTGCGCGATGCTTTTACGGTGTTGGCCCATTCCTGCGATGCTCTGGAGGGGGTTCACCAGCGCAAGATCAGTCACGGGGTATTGACGCCCTATAATATTTACGTCACCGGCGTAGGCCACGTAAAAGTGGGAAATCTGGGCTTCGGCCGGGTCGTGGGTACCTATTTGTATGGGCGGGGTGAAGGCCCGTTTGTGGACAGTATCTACGTGGCACCGGAAGCGGCCGAGGACCCGTCGACACTGACTCCTCGGGCCGATCTCTACAGTCTTGGAATGATCGCTGCCGAATTGTTGAGTCCCACCGGACTGCCCAGTGATCGCAAGGCGGCCCATGACATGGCGGTCGATGCGCTGGCACAGTATCCGCCATCTTTATTCAGCTTGGTATCGGGATGTCTGACGCGAGATCCCGCGCAGAGACCGGAGTCGGTGGAAGTATTTCGCCGGGAGTTCGAGGAGATCGCCCGCGACGCCGGTGCGAAGCTGCAAGGGCCGCCACCGTCGGGAGCGCTTCCGATTAAACCAGCCGTGGAGGAGAGCAACGACAGCGAGGACGACGATTTATTCGATCTCTTCGATCCCGACGATATAGGCACATCGGCGGGCAGTGACTCCAACGATGATCGCTATCTGGTACAAAAGGACGGACTGGATTACGGGCCGTTTACTGTCGAGGAGATCCTCGAGCAGTTGTACGCAGATGAAATCGATGAGCACTCCAAGGTATTGGACAGAACCACCCAGGAGCGGCAACCGCTCGGAGAAATCGAGGTCTTTCGCGAGCCCGTACAGGAGTATATTCCCCAACGGGAGGAGAGGCTTCGCCTGGAGGCGGAACGGCGCGCAGAATTGAAACGAAAGGCCAAAAAGGGTGGAAAGGCAGCACTGGTGGTAGGAATTATCGCCGGTCTGGTCGTATTAGTAGCCATGGGTTGGTTCTGGCTTCAGCAGCCCGATCCAGAGCCGATTCCCATGGATCAGGCCTTTGCGTCCTTGGATTATCATTTTTCTCCGCCGCCGACTGAATTTCAGACCATGGAGGTCGATCCGGATGTCATGGAAAGTATCTTCAATCCGGAGGCCAGTGAGGAAGAAGTAGCCCGACAACTGGCACAGGCAGCCTCCAGCGCCCCTTCACGCCCGTCGGGCGCGCGTGGAGGAACGCAACAGCCGGCACAACGTCCCGCCGAAGAGGACGAACCCACGGTGATAGATATGAGCGCTGACGGAGGTACGGACCATCATCTGACGGATCAGGAGATCAATCAGGTCATTACCTCCGACTTTGCGGCCTTGCGCGATTGTATCATGAAGGAAGTCAACACCAATCGCTCGTTTCGCGGGGTGACGATCAAGTTCTTCATCCGGCCCACCGGTACGACCGGCGGGGTCAGCCTAAAGGAGCAGCAATATCAGAACCGTCCCGTCGGGCAATGCCTGATCGAGCGCTTTCGGGCAATGCGTTTTCCAGAGCACGGAGCGATCGAAGAGCGGGGCGTCGAATATCCATTTTACGTACAATGAGCGGTCTGTCGGCAGAGAACAATTGGCGAGTTCGGCCCGAGGAATATCCAGGACTTGACCCTGAGCCGGTGGTGATTGTGGAGTTGGATGGGGAAGAAGCGACACGCCGGCTGGGGGCGTGGATTGGGAAGCAACTCGGTGCCGGTGCGTTTATGGGGCTCGTGGGAGACCTGGGGGCTGGCAAGACGACGTTGATGCAGGGGGTGGTAAGTGCGGTGGATGAAGACGGATGTTGGCAGGCCACCAGTCCCACCTATTCGCTGGTTCAGGTTTATGAGACGACGCCTCCCATTTTTCATATCGATTTATATCGTCTAAAGGGGTGGGCGGAGTTGGAATCGATCGGATATTGGGATTATCTCGATGGTGGTCGCGGTGTTACCTGTGTGGAATGGCTCGATCGCATCGCTGGGGCATGGCCCGGCCACGGTCTGATCGTGGAGCTGGTCCGCGACGGCGAACGTCGCAAGGTGCGGATATGGACCGATAAAACATGGAATCAGCGGGTGGAGGCTCTCGATGCCTCGTCGCTTCAACAATAAACCAGTCGACGATCTCCAAACCAACGGTAGAGGAATGATCATGACGAGTCCCAAATCCGGTGACGATCCATTTGTGGTGGTTACCGAAAAGGCGCTGCGCCAGATTGAACGTCGACTCAAGACCCGATTTCGGGCCTATTTTCGGCCCGGTGAAAGGCTTCGCCTCAGTGTGGAGGACGAGCAAGACTTCGTGTACGCCCAGCTGTCGATGCAGCTACCAGGGGGGACGTTTCGCCTCGATCTGGAAGCGGCCATGATCGTGCAAGATCAGGACGACCACTTTGTGAAGGCAACGACGTCCCGTGGGCGATTATTGGGTGCGATCGAATTTTTAGCCGATCGACTCGAGGAGTATTTTCGCAGTCAGCGCCGGATTCGCTTCCATATTGACTGGCGACTATATCCGTTTGAGGCGGCGACGGTGAGGTTTCGCGGCCGGCAAAGACATCCGGAACTCGAAGAGCAGGCCACCGATCTCTTAGAGCAACAAGATGAGGAGCCCTCATCGTGAGCGAGAATCATCAACAACCAGCACCCTCACCGGGAATCTCGACGGTGATGGCCGTGGTGTTTTACGGCGTGCTGTTGGCAGTCGCGTGGATATTGGGTGCATGGTGGCTCGATCTCGACCTATTGGAGTGGCACGATCGGTGGGAGACGGCGCTGTGGCTCGACGTCTTGCTCGGGGTCGGCCTGGGCATCGGAACCGTCATTGCCAGTCGGATTCTGGAGCACACCACGGAGTGGGCCCGGGTGTTGGGGGAGGAGTTTCGAAAGATACTCGGAGATCTGACACCGACGCAGGTCCTGATCTTTGCCGTAACCAGCGGAGTGGCCGAGGAGGTCTTCTTCCGAGGGTTTTTGCAACAGGCATTGAGCGATCTGTTATTTGGAAGCGATTGGTTGGGACTGATCGTGGCATCCGTGATATTCGGACTCATCCATATCGGTCCGGATCGCAAAAAGTTTCTGCCCTGGACCATCATGGCCGTAGTACTGGGCGTCTGCTTTGGAGTGATTTACCTTTATACTGGCAATATCATCGCCCCAGTGATTGCTCATTTTACGATTAATTTCTTCAACCTGTGGCATATCGCCAGTGACTCGGGATTTCGGCCGATTTCCTCGGAGCCAGACGATGAAGAAAGCCGTCGGGACCTCCACGGAAGCGACGACGAGAATGCGCCATGGAATCCCTAGTCCTCGTTACCACTGTATATCCGGAACTGATCGCCTGGGTGGCGTCGATCAGTTTTTTTGTCAGTCTTGCGCTGACGGCTATGGTTTCCCCGAATCGGCGCTGGTTTGAGTTGGTTGTCGTATTCTCTCTGTGCTTTGCGATCAACCTCGGGGTTGTCGGTGTCATCGTGCAGGCGATCGCCGGAATCGAATTGATTCAGGTCGAGGCCATCGAATTGTTGTCGAAATGAGTTTTGTACAGGCTCAGCACTTAAACTCCAGTTGAACTCCCGTCGGCGATGAGAATACAGGCCGGTTGAATCGGACAATCCGGGCATCGCTCGGCGCAGTAACGGTGAATACATCGACCACTGATTCCGAGATGGCAAAGAGCAAAGTCGTAGCGCAAGGGGTCCGCCGATTCAAAGGAGGCTAGCTGTTGGGTCACCTGCCGGGCTGCTTTTCCGTCTACGCTCTTGCGTTGGAGAAGCCCCAGATAGCGACAGAGCCTGCTGGTGTGTGTGTCGAGAGGCATGATGATCGCCGAGGGATTGACCTTGTCCCAAATGCCGAGGTCGATGATATCCGGTCCCCGTACGACCCAGCGAAAAAAGAGATGGAGGCGTTTGCAGGCACTACCGTCGGCGGGATCCGGAAGCAGGTAGCGAAATCCCCGCACCATTTTCGAACGACTGCGCCGACTGCGAAGTCGTCTTACGAATCGCGATGCCAGGCGCAGATGCTCGTCGCGCTGAGCGACCGGTTCTGCGCTGTCCTTCCCTTGAAGGTAGAGCGCTTGCAGGTTTCCTTCATTTTGCAATGTGGAGCGCAGCGCGCATGCCAGGTCTAGAAGGTCCGGCCCGCGTGTCATTCGATAGGTGAAGTCAGGCCATAGGTTTTCGAGATCCGGGATCGTCGCGGTGCGGAGAAACTCAGCCGGTCTTGCTCCCAGGGGGGTCAGTGCGCGCCGAATTGCCGGGCGCAATAATTCGACGCGCCCGTAGGCCAGGCAACTGGAAAAGAGGGCCGCGACCTCGCGATCGGCGTCCTCGTCATAGGCGTGAACCAGGCCCACGGGATCATTGTCGCGCCGCTCAAGGTGCGAGCAGTGCTCGATGATTTTCTCAAGTAATGGTTTAAGGGTTTTGAGTGACATCTGTGGTGAGTGTCCCGAGATCTAGGAGAGAATAACAGCTCGATGATATCAATCGTTCCAACAAAGTGTAGGCGGATCTTATGGAAGGCATGTGGGATGCAGACCTCAACAACTCCTTTAATTTTTTGACGGGGCGGTGGAATACCGTATAGTGGCGGTGGATGTAGGACATGCACTTACAGTGGATGACACAAGAGTACATCCGGCGAAGTTAGTGAGGTGAATCGGTGTTGGTCAATTTGTGGCTCGAAGGAGAATACGATGGCAGCCAAAAAGAAGATGACCTTGTATTTTACGGAAGAGGTAGTCAGCGAAACGAAACAAGAAGCGCTCCGTCAGGATCGATCTCTGAGTTGGATTATGGAGGTGGCCTGGAAGATCGCACGAGAGCGGCTGCAATCGATGCCGGGCGTCGATGAGTACGTCGATGATTACGAAGCATCGGCCTGAGCGTGACAATGGTTCTGGATCACAGCCAGGCGGTCAGCGAGCGTTGCTTTGCTGGCCGCCTTCGACTATTTGTGCGGGTTGTCCGTACCGTGGAGTACGATAGCCGATGGAATTGCGATGACTAGTAATGGTGAGAAAAGCGAGAGCGCAACACCGGTAGATGAGGAACTGGAGGCGGCGCAAGAGAAATTTGATCGGGCTCACAAAATCAGCCGTCGGATATTATATGTTTTGTTGTTCGGGGCGGGGTTCGCCATCTTCGGCCCCATGGTGGTCGGGGCGATTCAGGGAGTTCAAAATGATCGGATCTGGGATCCGTTTACCGGAATGCCCGTGGCGGGTGAAGCCGCCGAGCTGGACTGTCTCGAAGAGGCGGGAGATCTGATCTATCTGGCGGGGGAACAAGGCGAATACGATGGGCGGTGGGAGCAGCGTCATCGGCGCTGGCGTGTACGATGCCAGGACGATGAGCACGAATTATACCATCTGTTGACGCGGACTCGGGAACGGCTCAGGGGTGAGGCAACTCCGCCGGAGATGGATGACCGGCCGGCACCCGACGGTGAATAGAAGAAGTAAATAAAAAGCTCAGGGGTGGACACGTTGTGGGTCGAAGACGAGCCCGTAGGTTCCGTCGGAGGTGGTGAGTGCATCGCCGAGGAGTTGGAGTTGTCCATCTTCATCGATGCGATAGGCGTTGACCGAGGTATAGGAAAGGGGTTGTCCGGTATCGGTGCTGATGGTGCCAGTGGCGACGAAGCCGCGGGGAACCACGGGGGTCAGGTTCAATTCCTCGGTATCGCTGGTTACCGAGAAGTCGGTATCGACTCGAGGTAAGCCCGAAGCGATCGGTGGGCGGATGGAGGCTCGATAGTCACCCGGGTCGAGGCGAAATTCGAAGCGTCCCGACGGATCGGTGTGTACTGGCGGAGGGGATGGCTGGCTGGACTCCGGTGGGGTGATATCAACGAGGGCGCCGGCGACGGCCTCACCGTCTTCGGTGGAGACGAATCCATCGATCGTGGGACGTGCAGAAAGTTCGATCTCCACCGCCGAGCTCAGGTCGAGGAGGCTCAATTGTTGGCTGGTAGAACTCCACGGGGCTCCAGCAGGAGCAATGACCTCAATGTCATAGATTCCGGCGATCACTTCGATTTCAGCGCGTCCATCTTCGTCGATGGACGGAGTGATCCGAAGTTGACCAGTCTCCAGCGACCGATGCAGTTCGACCCGGTAGTCTCGCCAACGAACCCGATGGTCGTCGATGGGCTCGGCATCGAGTTGTAGGGAGAGGGTAACGAGATCGAGTTCCAATTCCCCCAGCGAGAGCGAAAGTTCAGTGGTCTGGGGGGTGATTTCCTCGGCGAGGGACAGCCGGGGGACGAGCTGATTGTCTGGTCCCGGAGAGATGAGAATATCGAAGACATCGTCGCCCGGAGGAAGGCGCAGCTGGAAGCGACCTTCGTCATCAGTGATGGCGGTGGTGGAACGGTATCCCGTTTCGGATCCACGAGCGACTATCATTGCTCCCGTCACCGGCTCCGAGAGAAGATCGAGTAATTCCAGTGCCTCTCGCGTGAGTTCTCCGGAGACGATTCGCAACTGGTGGAGATGGGGGATCTGAATGTCGATGGTTTGCGGTGGATCGGAAAAGTCCCGTCTCTGAAGCGGGATTCGGGGCCACTCGCTATCGTCGACGATGTAGGTGAGTCGATACTCACCGGGGACGAGATGAAACTCAAAGTCTCCGTTTCGGATCGGGACCTGGGTTGTCGATAGGGCAGGGGCGTCGACCGGGTCGATGACAAGGGTGCCATCGGGCGCGGGTTCGCCGTCCGGGTCGTGGGCCGTCCCGGCGATGGGTTCGACGGTAGGGACGACGAAGTCGGCGTCGGTGGCAGAATGGGATTGTGGCGAAATTCGCTGAGCTGGTACGGGAGCGCCATTGGGCGGTGAAATAAGTAGGCCGTACTCTACAGGCGATGTTGGAGCCGAAAGGCTGCACAGATTGTGTCGGCAGGTTTCGTCGTCGGAGCATTCACTATCAGCGATGCACGGAACGTGGGCCGTCGACGGCTGATCCACAAATGGATCGGTGCCGCCGGGATCGGTGGAGTCGGAGCATCCGATACAGAGGAAGAATAGGACTCCCAACCCGATAACACGCGGTGCTGCCGAAGATTGAGTGGTACGCATCATGGGCATAATTGGGGGCGAAAGCGCAATAACCAGCGATGGCTGTCGAGATATCCCTCGTCGTCGATTTTGACACCGCGATCGGTGACCCGTTGAAAGGGCCGATCCGTGACGAAAAGGCGGATGAGTTCGCCGTCATGGCCTCGCAGGCGTTCGCCGCAGGGATCAACCTGAACTGCGGCACGGTCGAAAAGATAGAAAAGGCCTCGATAACGCTCATTCGTCGGTTGGGGGCTTGCCGCGGCCTGTTCTATCAACCCGCTTCGTTCTCCGATAAAGGCGTAGTAAAGCGCTTGCTCGGCGTTGGGGTCGAGCAGTGACTCCACGGCCAAGGAAACCACATCGGGAGACTCGACGTGAATTACGTCTTCAGCGGGCGTGAGAAATTCAGCGGCAATGTGGGGCGGTTGATTCACGTCGGACGGATCCTCCTCGAGGGTTGGACTCATACATCCAGCGCTCCATAGAGAAAGCACGAAGTATGCCAATGCCAATTTGTAGGCCCGACGGAGGGGTTTCATGGGTTGATGGCTCCACAGTGGTGGAGAAGGGGGGCGGGTGGCAACGTGAACAGGACAAAAATGTCACAGTGGGTTGTCACGATGAAGAGGGGGCCTTTTCGAGATAGCGAAAGATGGTGCGGGGATCGACGTCGAGATCGCGGGCGGTCTGAGAACGGTTGCCGTCGTTGTGTTCCAGAACCTTTAGGATGTACTCGAGGGCAAATTCCTCTTTGGCTTCGGCCAACGGCTGAATCTCGGGCAATGTATCGAGGGGTAGGCCGAGATCGTCGGGACTGATGGCAGCACCTCGCGCGAGAACGAGGGCTTTTTTGAGCCGGTTTTCAAGTTGGCGGACGTTGCCGGGCCAGTCGAATTTCTTGATTCCCTGCAGAGCGTGTGGGCTCAATTTCTTGGGTGTGATCTGCATTTGGTCGCAGATCCGATCGATGAGATATCGGGCGATGAGGACGATATCCTCGCCGCGGTCACGCAAGGGGGGGAGCGGGATTTCGACGACGTTGAGGCGGTAGAAGAGATCCTCTCGAAATTCACCGTCGGCGACCCGCTGGCGTAGGTCCCGGTTGGTAGCGGCCAGAACCCGAATGTCGACCGGTTCTTCTTCATTGGAGCCGACGCGGGTGATGGTCCGCTGTTGCAATACGCGCAGTAACTTGACCTGAAGCGCCTGTGGCATCTCTCCCATTTCGTCGAGCAGAATCGTTCCCCCGTGAGCGACGTGAAATTTGCCATCTTTTTTGGCGCTGGCTCCCGTAAATGCCCCTTTTTCGTGGCCAAAGAGCTCGCTTTCGAGCAGGTTTTCCGGGATGGCGCCGCAATTGAGGGTTACGAAGGGACCGTCACAGCGAGGGCTTCGGCGGTGAATCTCTTCAGCGACCAACTCCTTGCCAGTGCCGGTTTCACCGGTGATGAGGACGGTGATGTCGGTGGGGGCGACGCGCTCGATATTGTGGAAGATCGGTTGCATGGCGTCACTGGCGCCGATGAGGGAACCAAAGCGGCGCTGGGCGACCTGTTGTTGAAGCGAGCGTTTGTCCTCGCGCAGTGTGTCGAGAAGGATTGCGTTGGATATGAGGAGGCTCAACTGGGCGGCGAAGATGGAGAGAAGGTCCAGATCCAATTCATCGAATTGTGAGGTGACGCGATCATTTCCCAGATAAAGAACGCCGAGTAGTTCGCCGCGATCGAGGAGGGGGACGCAGAGGACGCTGCACAATTCGAGATCAATGACCGACTGGGCGTTACTGAATTGGGCGTCCGTACGGGCGTCGGCGACGATCAGGGGTTCGCGGGTTTGCATCACACGGCTCAACACGGAGTCCGAGAGATGACGTCCCTGTTCGACGAGGGTCTCAGCATCCACATTGCGGGCGACACGGAGGGACCACGTATCCCCATCGAGGAGAACCAAAAAGCCCTTGTCGGCACCGCTCAATTGGATGGCGGAGTCGATGAGGTCTTCGAGCAGCGGATCGAGTGCATCGACGCGTAAGAGGTTTAGCGAAAGTCGATGAATCTGCTCCAGACCCTCCAGTCTTCGCTGTTGTGTTGGGGAAGTGTCGTCGTCGGAGGCCGGTGGCTGTCCGAGAAGGCAATAATTCAATTGCAGGCCCCCAAGCTCAATTTTGTCGCCATGCTCGAGGACTCGTTGGCGTCGAACCTTCTTTCCATTGACCATCACCGCTGTTTTGCGACCGCTTGGTCGGAGCGAAAATTGAGAGCCCTCACAGGTGATGGTGGCGTGGAGATCGGTCAGGTCTGCGCCTTCAAGACGGAGATCGCAGTTTGGGTCGCTTCCTATGGAGGTGATGGATCGGCGCAGCACATAGGTGGAGGAGGTTTCGTCTTCCTCATTGAGAATTTGCAGAAAGGACATATCGGAGCGAACCCGTGTGTCGGGAGAGTGTGGATTGTCGTTAAAACGGCACGGTCCATCGTAGTAGTATGGAGCGCTGTAGACCAACTTCCCCGTGGGAAAAAGGATCGAGTTCTGCCGGGGGTGCGTCGAGGCTTCGAATTTGCACGGTTTGTCTGTTGAAGCTCAGGTGGGCCTCCACGGCGCTCAGTACCCAGCCACCGAGGAAGGTCCCGATCCCGATCATCTGGGCTCGGCGCCAACGGTGAGCCCGGCCTAAGTCATCGGAGGGGATATGCCCCGACGACTGTCGCATCGACTCGACGGTCCAATACGCAGCGGCATTGGTCGCCAACCCGAGAACCTGCAATAAAGCAAAGGTAGCGCCCCGAAAATAGGATTCGTTATAAAATTGGCCGATGCCGCCGGGAAGATATAGCGGTAGCCGGGATCGGGTCTCGACGTGACGCTCGAAGTAGAAAATACGGGTGTTCTCCAGAGGCTGGGCGCTGCCGGAGGTCGTCAACTCGTCGCGATGGAGGGTCTCCACATGGGCGATGAAGCGAGGGGGATACACGAGCGGATCGAGTTCGAGATTGGGATCGTAGTCCAGGGCGATCTCGATGTGGTGATCCGCTCTGGTGCCGAGTTCGGTTTCGGCATCCTCGTCATAATTCTCGAAATACAATCCCAGCGCAAAGAGCAGATGAGCTTTGGCCGGCTGCTCCAGATTTTCGGGATCGCCGGTCACGGTGGATTCTAGGATAGGGACGAGGGCTTCGAAGTCAGCAGCCTGAAGGGCCTGGATGGCTTCTTCGACAGGATCGTCGGTGGGCGGTGATGCGCCCGAGGTTTCAGCGGAGACCGTGAGAGGCAAAAGAAAGCAAAGTGCGGCACCCGCCAGGCACAACGCGAATGCGGCCAGGTCATCTCTCCTCATGGAGGGTCACAGCGATGGGAGTTTCGGTTTCTGGGCGCACACGCACGGTTTTTCGAGTGGAGCGCTGTAGATCGTCTCGCGCAGCGATGCGAAGCTCTACCTCGCGTTCGTTACTGACACGGTCGGCGCGACCGAAGGGAATCGCTAGCAGGTGATCGTCGCCGGCGTCGACGGATGTCGGGCCCGTATCATCGTCGATCCACACCAGAGCATCGCGATCGACGACGAGGCGAATATATCCATCTTTCCAGTACAGAACAATGGTTTGATCGCCGCTGGTCTCGGGACCGACGATAAGGCGCTGTTGATACGATTTCGCGCCTGGTCCGCGTGCAATAAGTCGATGGACACCATGGGGGAGCTCAGCACCACGAGCGGCCTGCATGGCGTCCAATTCGATATCGCCGATGGCCAAAGTTGCCGAGGCTGGGATGACTCGAAACTGAACGTGCTTCGTATCCTCGACGGCTTGCTGCGCGGCGCCGTCTGGAAGTGTTTCATCGGCGGGCTCCAGCCTTTCATCGGGATTCGCCGGTGAGTTTGTCTCTTCGCCACGTCCTTCGGCTATCGCAAGGGTTGTACTGATGGCTATGTCCTTGGTCTCATCGCCTGTGTGATGACCCGCCAAACTAGCCCATCGAATTCCATCATGTGCGGTGGGATGGAGCGACCGGGACTCCACCTGGAGCGGATATTCACTTTCCGGATCTGTCGCCGTCTCATCCATGGCGCTCTCGGTATCGTCGGTATTGCCAAGTGAGATATAGCCCACGGCAACTGCAGCGAGCAGTAGGGTTGCGGTCACCGCAACGAGCTTTGCGCTCCACCACCGTGGATCGTCGTGTAAGCGGTGGAGCAATGCGGTGGCATGCCGATCTGCAGGGTCGATGGCGATACGGCGCTCCAGTAGCGGCAATGCCTGATGGTGATCGCCTCGTTCGATAGCATCTTTGGCACGTTGCAGTATTTGTTCGGAGAGTTCAGACTCCAGAGCTGAAGGGTAGGCTTTGGGATTGCTGATCCATCGCTTTATATCTGGCCGATCATCGCCCATGGTTTGCTCGAGAAACTCGGTGAATCGGGCGCTTACAAGGCGTGCGGAATCCAGACGATCGTTGGGATCGGTTTCCATAAGCTCGCCGAGTATATCGGCGAAGTGGCGCCCGACGGCGCCGCGTACCAGGTCGGCGCGCTCACATCGGCCATCGGCGATATTTCGCAACACCGTGGGGGCGGTCTTTCCCGCAAAGGGAGTCTCCCCGGTGACCATCAAATAAACCACGATGCCCATTGAAAAAATGTCGGCCCGCCGATCTACGGGGTTGCTTTCGGCCATCTCGGGGGACATGAACGCCGGACTGCCGATCAGTGAGCCCGGTTTCGTCAGCACTGAATCGTCGGCTACATGAGCGATCCCGAAATCGGTCAATCGCGATTTTCCAGTGGTGTCCAGCAAAATATTGCCGGGCTTGATATCGCGATGGATGATCCCTTGCTCGTGGGCGGTATGCAGTGCATCGAGCACGGGCACTAATGTTGTGGCCGCCAGTTCGGGAGGAATCGGTGCCGAGGATTCGATAATTTCTGCCAGGGAGGGGCCGTCGATATACTCCATGACGATGGCGAGGAATTCGGCTTCTATCTCCAGGATATCGTAGATATCGACGATGCCGGGATGGTCGAGGCGTGCGATGGATTCCGCTTCGCGCAGAAATCGGGAGTGATGTCTTGGCTCACCGATAAGATGTTGGTGAAGAATCTTGATCGCTACAGGCCGGTTGAGCTTGGCGTCGTTGCACCGAAATACAGTGGCCATGCCTCCCTTGCCGAGTTGCTCGATCACTTCGTAACGCTCACCTCGCAGCGTTTGTAGTGATCGTTGCGCCTTTGAGCGAACGCTCGCTTCCGACATCAATGGATCCCTCTATTCAACGATAGCTTCTTCGGTTACCGGCTCGTCGGTCTCATCTTCAAGCGCTGCTTCTTCGCCATTGATTTCGATGGATGGTGGAGGCTCTTGCTGGGCGAAGAGGATTTCCTCCGCATCGCATAGGGCTGGTAGGTCGACGAGTTTTCCATCGAATCGCTCGGCGATGTGGGAGTCCTGACCATCGATGAGTAGGGCCGCAATTAGCGCGTTGAGGGGGATATCGTCATCGACTGCGTGAGATGGGAGGATTTCAGCGAGGACTCGATAGGTCTCGCCACTGCGAATCATCTCAATTGTGTCGTGGTCTTTCGGGAGATCGAAATCCCCATTTTCGGCGACGGCATCGAGATTGCCATCGAATACGACTTGGTCCAGAAATCCGATGCGGGCGAGTCCGGGAAGATTTCCGATTCGTCGCAGGTTGGCTCGGCTTTGCTGCAGCGCTCTGGCCGATGTATGCAACTGACCACGATGGAGGTCTCGCAGGCCCGATAAATACGCTGCGTGGGCCTCAGCGACAAGCCGGCTTGCCGTACTCAGGGCAAAGGAATCATGGGGCGCCGGTTCGAGCTGAATTCGCGCTGCGATGCGCATCACCGATGGGGGGAGCTGCTGTTCGAGCTGGAATCCCATGGGTCGTAATCCAACGCAGGCATCGGTATCGGTGATGCGGCGACGAGTGGCTGTGGCGATGGCTTGCTCGACGCCGCCGTCGCGAATGATGGTGCGGCCGCCGCCACGCTCAAAATCGAGATAGGCAGCGACCAGATTTCGAGCCTCTACGTAGGGACTATCAGATTGCAGACAATTCGACGCGCTTACCAGATGAGACTCGGCGGCATCAAAATAGCCGGCTCGAATGGCGCCGATGCTGACGCCGAGGCTCCACAGGGTGCAGGTGTCGTCGGCGCCGAGAGAGCGAGCAAGGTCTGTGGCACGAGCAAAAAGGGAGGTGTCGGAGAGCACGGCGGAGTGCTCCAGGAGCTGATACTCCAGAAAGGGAAGGGTTTGGCGGGTCCAAGGATTCGATGTGGAGCCGTGATCTTCAAGGGCCGTCAAAAATACTTCCGGCCCATCGCAGAGCCCTTGTAATCCGTGGTCGGTCCACCATTCCATTGTCGTAATCCATCGCGTTCTCGAGCGATCAAGTGAGGGAGATCGGGTACGGGCTGCGGCGTTTTCAAACCGGGCCTGCCACTGCGGGAGATCATCACAGAGGGAGTGTGCATCGTGCTCGAATTGCGCCAATAGCGAATCCATGAGTCGATCGACGTGAGTGGGAAACTCCCCGGGCGGTACCAGCGCGGCGGAGGCGAGCCAGTAGGCCGTCTTTTGAGCACCGTCGTTTACGCGCGCTGCCCCTTCGGGAAAGGAGGGCTCGGCAAAGCCCCCGCGGAGTGCGATGGGCGCCAGTGTGCGGAGTCGCTCGACGATGTCGTCGCCGGTCGAACGCTGCGTTTTCGACCAGCCGTAGCTGGTGGGCTGGCATTCGGGATCGGTGGCACCACCAGGGCAGTTGTCGATCGATGGAAGAGCGCGTGAAGCACGCCAAAATGCCTGGACTTCAAAGTCCGAGAAACGCGGGTCTAGCTCGTCAGGATCATCGACGATGGGAAGCTCCACGTCGTTGTTTACCAGTGTGGCCCAGACCGCCAACGTCCACCCCTCGAGGCCTCGATCTTCGAGGGAGGCGATGATTTGTTCGTGGCCGACGGCATAGGAGCTGTGTTGCTCCGCCAATTGCTGGCGTAGATCGGCCCACTTGTACCAGCCGACCCGATGAGAATCGAAACGCTGTCCGGCCAGTCGTTGGCGTCGCTCGACGCGGCTCTGCAGATCTTCGTGGTCGCCGAAGTGGGCCAGCAAAACGATGAGTCCATCGAGGTAGTCCGGGATATTCTCCGGATTCCAGGAGCCTCGGGTGACCCGGGAGCCGATATGCATAGCCAGTTCCGGTCGACCGGCGGCGGTCAAAAGGGGCATCGTTGTCAATGCCAATTCATCGAGTGTTTTGTGCTCCTGTTCCCCGGAGACGGCCTGTTCGACCCAAAATGCGGCGCCGGAAAAGTCGCCGACGGCCGTGAGGGCGCCGGCCCGCGTCCAGGCGGCTATCGAGGCGGGGGAGGCACCGTCGAGCATTCTGGGGCTCACACCGATCGCCGGGGGAGCGAAGTAGACGTCGTCTGCGTCGTATAGCAGGGGGCGCGAGAGCATGGGCACCAGCAGGGAAGCAGTGTCAGCATGGCAGGTCAAAATAGTGTCGACCCCCAGGCGCAGTGCGGCATCTTCGATGGTGATTGGATGTGGTGAGGTGGGCAGCGAGATATCCCGGGCGTCAAAATCATAGGCGGCGACTTCAACGAGTGGTGACGGCGACGGGGGGGACCCACAGGAATCGTCGTAGGCCACGGTCGCCCGCAAGGTGCTCTCCGTCTGGGGGCTGGTCCGAATGGCGAGCATCGGCGGGCCATGATGGGCGTCGGCATCGCCTTCCCACCAGGTACTCAGGATGTCACCACCGGCGATACCATTTCGCAGAACCGGGAAATGCTCGCGGTGGTCGAAATCTGCGTAGTCGCCGCGAATCCGGATCGACGGCGGCGCATCGCTCTGCGTTTCGGAATCGTCTATCTCGAAGAGGTCCCAACGCCGATGGCGGTGGGACAGCCCACATCGTTCGTCGAGGTCATCCACATCAGAGATGATGCAGAGGTCATCGTGCTCTTCCAGCGTTTTTGCATTGAGTACAAGGAGATCACCTGTGAGCACATTTTGGAGCGGTCGGTCGTCGAGTCGTTGAAGCCGATAGCCCCAGCGAGCGGTTTCAACAACGGCGAAATAGTGTCGATTGTGCTCGGATTTGAGAACGGTGAGCTCGCCAGTCGAGATCTCGCCGCGGACCGTGTCTCGGTCGTGTGGCTTATAGGCCCAATAGCCTCCGTCGGTTATATAAAACTCTCCCTTCGAGACAGTGCGTGTCGGTTCCTGAATCGTCCAGACAAGAGAGAAATCATCGGATGCCTGAGGGGCCTGCGTCCAGCTACAGCCGGCGAAGCCGACGGCGACGACGACTACGGCGAGGGCGCGATAACCTGTCATGAACGAGGGCTCCTAGGGGGGGGATTCGGTGCCGGAAAGCAAAATTCCCGTGGCGCACGGGCATCCTAGCACACCACAAGGCCACAGATCACTATGGTTGAAGTCCCAAGGACCCAATGATCGGCAGTCCCAAGGAGTCAATTATCGATCCGGTTTATTTTCATCGTAGGCGGCGATGATTTTTTGGACCAGCGGGTGACGCACTACGTCGTGGCGGGTAAATCGGCAAAATGCGATCCCCGTGATATCTTGCAACAATTCGACGGCCTCCACCAGACCGCTCTGGCGGTGAGAGGGGAGATCGATCTGCGTAATGTCGCCGGTGATGACTGCTTTGGAATTAAATCCGATACGAGTCAAAAACATCTTGACCTGTGCCGATGTCGCATTTTGTGCTTCGTCAAAGATAATAAACGCATCATTGAGGGTCCGGCCGCGCATAAAGGCCAGGGGAGCGACCTCCACGGTGCCGCGCTCGAGCATATCATTGGCCTTTTCGACCTCCACCATATCGTGGAGAGCGTCGTATAAGGGGCGCAGATAGGGATTGACCTTTTCGGCGAGATCGCCGGGCAGAAACCCGAGGCTTTCTCCGGCCTCCACAGCCGGTCGAGTCAGAATAATGCGCTTGATGTTTTTGTCGAAATAGGCTGCCAGAGCCATGGCCATCGCCAGATAGGTCTTGCCTGTACCGGCCGGCCCGACGCCGAAGACGACGTCGTTTTTTCTTATGGCGTCGACATAGGTCTTCTGAGACAGCCCCTTGGGCGAGATGACCTGAGCGTGTTTGGAGGAAAATACCTCATCGGAAAAAATCGCTACCAGGTCGGTGTCCAGATCCCGGCTCAGGATATTGATGGCTCGCCCCACGTCCATGGAGCTCAGGTGGTAGCCCTGTTCGCCGAGGGCGTACAATTCTTGGAGTACGCGGGAAGCGATCTCGACATCACTGCAAGAGCCCTCGACGTGTACATTTTTGCCACGAGCGCCGAGGCGCACATCCAATTCTTGTTCGATCAGCCGAAGAAATGCGTCTCGATGACCGTAGATATAGCGGGCGACTTCGGATTCGGGAAAACTAAGCTGGCGTGAATCGGACTGACTCAATCGGATACCTCGTTGGAATGGCGTTGATAACGGATGCTGCACTACGACGACTACTCTTTGTGCGAGTCCTCGTGGGAGCGCATCTCGAGCGTAAAGCCCTCACTATGTGGCTCATAAAGCCACCCGTCGGGCCCTCTCGGATAATACGGATCAGAAGGCAATAACAATCCCGCGTTGACCAATTCACCAAATTGAGAGGGGTAGCGGTCGTGGAGGAGAGCGTATACCTCGAGGGCATGGTGGAGGCGTTGCTGCTGAGCGGTCTCCAGCGTCGGTTGAAGCTGGGCTTCCAGGGCGGCGCGATCGATGGTTCCGAAAAACTCGGTGGTGTGCAGGTTGAGATAGCCCCAGGCGCCGAGAACGACAAAGAGAAGCAGGATCAACACAGTAATGCTGTGATGGAAGATCAGTGTTGCCAGGCTGGTCTTGGCACCGTCTTTTTTTGAGGAGTCCTCATCGGGGCCGTCGCTGCCCGATGAGTCCGTGGTGGGCCGTGCAGTCATGGCGCATCCTTGTCGTTGGGTTTGGATGTCCGGCCCCGTGTGGATTCCACGCCGCGCAGCACTCCATTGAGTCCCACGGAGGCGCCGATGGAGATCAGGATCCAGGCCATAACCGACTGACCACCCCAGTGTTCGAAGAAGAGCTCGAAGGGGCCTCGCCAGGCCCCGAAGGGACCCATGGGGTATAACAGGATCAGTGCACCGGTGATCAGTGCGCTGAACGCGAGTACGCCGCGAATGGCGTGGCCGCCGAGGATATGACCTACCCCCGGTGTGAGAAGGGAGAAAATACGGCGAAGTATTTGCTGCACTCGGTCGCGCCGACCCAACATGGTCTCGGTATGAACCCGGGCGTGGTAGTCCATTGTGGCGCCGGATACGAAGGTCTTATAGCAGGGCGCACAATAGTGGTGGTGACCCGTTTGCTCGGCGTCCTCGGGGTCGCGAGCGAGGCCACATTTGGGGCACGGAGAACTGACGCGGCGACTTAAATAGGGCGGAAGCGTGACGATCAACAGCAGGATACCACCGAGGCCCAACCACAGAGCCCATGAGAGGCGGACCTTCTCGCCGGCAATGACGGTCCAAAAGGGAGTGATCAGACTCGGGGCTTCCTCGGTGGTAGGCGTGTAGGCCTGCCAGATGCGGTCGCCGTCAAGGTGGGTCATCATTAAAAAGCTGTGCGGATCCTGGCGGGAGAATGAGAGTTTGCGGGTTACGGTCTCAAAATCGCGGGCGAATGCGAGTTTCAATGCATCCTGGCTTTCATCGCGTTGATTCTGGACTTGTAAGGCCCGCATCTGGTTGAACCAGGGGGCGGCGGCTGTGGGATCGGCGGTCGCCGATTCTTCGAGTATGTCGAGGGCTTCATCGGACTTGCCGATGGCGATGAGAATCGCACCCTCCAGATTGAGCCAATGGGAGGCCAGGTCCTGGTACTGTTCGGGGTCGTGGTCCTGAAACCATGCATGAAGGGCCTCCATATCGGCCTGTTTGCCGGAACGGAATCGATCGACGCGCTCCGTGTATTGGGCCACGCCGTAATCTTCTTCATCGGCGGCGAGTTGCTCCAGCCATGGGCGGCACTCGGAGTCACAGCCGTGATAATGGGCATGGAGGATCCGTTGAGCATCGCTTCCCGGATAATTCAACAATTCACCAAGTTGCTCGTCGGCCCAGGGAAGAGCGGCGATGAAGAGGAAAAATACGCAGGCTACCATTCGCTCATTGAGCTGTTGGAAGGGGGTGACGATGGCCAATAAAAGCAGCATCGACAGCAATGGCGATTGGATGATCAAACCGGGCACCAGGACGAGGGCGACCAATAAAATCACGGTCTGAGTGCTGGAAAACCCGCTGGGAAGGACTCGGGTGCCATCGTAGGCAGCAATTCCAAAATAGCGCAGCAGTTGAGCGAGCAGGAATCCGGCGAAGATCAATCCGATGGCGAGAAAGAAGATCAATGCCCACTTGAGAGCCCAACCGATACGGGTATCGAGCCATTGGTAGCTGAGCTGTAGGCCCAGCAGATAGGGCGGGATTGCGCGGTACGCCGTCGAGGGAGAGTGCTCGATTTCCCAACGCGTGACTTCGAATTGGGCATAGGGAAGATGTGGCGCCAGATCGTAGGCGGCTCGTTGAAGACGCAGGATTTCCTGGTCGGTAAGTCCGTGCTGGGTACCTCGTTGTGCGGTGTGCAAGACCGCGAGTTGGTGATGTGGAAGGCTTGGACGACCCAGACTGACAGCGTCGGCGTGCAGTGTCTCCAACTCCGATAGGCCCGGTTCCCCGTTGGAAAGGACGCGATTCCACAACCGCCACTGCACGGAGAGGTTGACGTCACTGGTCGTCGGTTCCGGAAGAGCGGCGGTGGCGTCCGGGGCATCTGAACGTCCCATGGACTCCAGCATATTCTCAATGCTCGGCTCCCCGGCATGGACCGGCGGGCTCATCATTGCAGAGACTGCAATCCCGGAGAGCAACGCCAGCAATAGAGCGCCAAGTCGCCCTTGCGTGAACCGGCGTGTCGGGAATCTATTCGCGTGGTTGAGCGACGTGATGACCATGCCTTGAGAAGGGGGTAAAGTGCCGGGGCAGCCCGATGATAGGAGCGCCCAAATCGGTGTCTGGAGGTATTCTAAGCCCTGTTGGCTTATTGGTTCAACCAGCCTCCCTTTGCTGGGTGATCCACCTCCTTCGGTTCTTCCGGGTCACCGGTGAAAAATTGGCGATCATAGATCGCATCGCACCCATCGATAGGGTAACTCTGAAGGGAGAAATGATCGATGGGTTGCATAGGGTGTTTGTCTTTGTCTGACGCGCACAGGCGTACTTGATACGCACTCATCATCAACTTATAGTACGCCGGTTGTGTCACCTCCGCGCAACAACCGGTGTGGATGATGAATCACCGCGTCATGGAGTGGCCAAGTCGTTTGGGACGGAGATGGGCGACAATAAAGATGAACTCAGGGAGTACGGACGTGAGAACACGCAAAGCAAAGATAGGGCGAATGGCGATCGGCCAACTCGGGATCCTCGCCCTCGCGATGGTGGGGCTGGTACTGGCGGGATGCTCCGAAGAGGAAGAAGAAGTGGACCCGGGGCCCCCACCGTGCACGGAGCGGGCAGATTGCGAGGCGGGGATGGTCTGTGAGGACGAGATCTGCGTCGACGGAGAGCCGTGTTCCCAACGACACGACTGCGATTCCCTCATGCTCTGCGACACAGAAGAAGAGATATGCATTGAACCCGACGGCGAAGTCTCGTGCGACAAGGAAGCGGACTGCCCGGTCGATATGTATTGTGAAAACAATGAGGTCTGCGTAGTGGTCGAAGGCCCCACACAATGTGAGGAGAGCGATGATTGTGCGGACGGGTTTATCTGCGATGACGGCGAATGCGTCCCCGATCCCCTGGGCCCCTATGGCGATCCGCCGGAAGAGGCACAATCTGAGGACTATCGAGTCAGTTATGTGGCCGATTGGGTCGTCGGCGACGACGCGACGACCGAGCTTCATTATGTGCCCGGCGTGGGGGAGGAGCGAGTTATGGTCGATACCGGCGATATCGATTGTCACGAGATGCATCGATGCGCCATCAGCGAGGACGAAACGCACTTTATCGCCGTCGAGAGTGTCGCCGATGGCTACGATATCTATTCCGCTCCCATCGAAGGTGACCCTCCGGCGGTTCAAGGATCGGCATCCCGTATCGCTGAGTCCGTGGCGCGCCCCTGGATCCGCGGTGACGGTGTGGCCTACGAGCGTCCCTCGGGAGGATTTCGCACCGGGTTTTATATGACCTACGACGGCACTGAAAAGGAAGTGGCAACCCTGGAGGCGCTGGATGCGGAGCCAAAGAATCGATCCTGGGATTATCATCCCGCCAGCAATGTGACGGTTCAATTCGATCCGATCGGATTGGAGTCCCTCGATATACGAGCCGAAAATCTAGACGACGGAACGATGGCCAACGCGTTCTTGGACGGTACGAATCGCCCCGGCGAGGCCGGCAGTTTATATCTGGGCACAACCCGCGCCGGGTTTTCCGATGACGGGCGCTTTATTGCCTATATAACGAACGGACCCAACGATCACGAACAGTGCAGCACTGACAGCGATTGCTCGCAGCCGGGGCACGCCTGTGGATCGGAGGACCGCTGTGTGGCCATTGAGCCGACGGTCCACGTCATCGACATGGAATATGCAGATACCCTCGGGCAGCCCTGTACCGATCACGACGGGTGTGGGCCGGTCAACCGCTGTGATTCGGCGACCGAAAATTTCGACCAGGGAGTTTGTGAGCCGCAGCGGATCGTCGTGGGATTGCCGGACCAGTCAGACGCCGGTCATGACGGGGGATGTGAGGTGACACGCGACGATGGCTCGTTTCGGTTTACGCAGGCTAACGCGCCGCTGACCTTTGGACCGGATCAGCGGGTGTATTTCGTCGGCAAGCGAGACTGTGTGTCCAGTGCGGCCAATCCCGATACGCAGGTGGAGGCCAATATTCCACGCACCTCGATCGTCGCCGGCGATCTGACAACCGGAGAATACGAGGAGATCTGGGGCAATTTCGATGGAGATGACTATCACGCAGTCAACTGCGGTTCGGCGGGACAACTCGCGGAGGATGACTGCAACGTCTACATAGAAAATGTGCGTTTGTCGCCGGGCGGAAATGACCTGATTTTCAAGGCGACGACACCGGTCGCGTCGGCCGGTCGAGCGACATCGAATCTGGACGTCTGGCGTGTCACCCGAGAGGGAGAGGACGCGCTGCGGATCGGAGGGTTGAGCGGAACGCATTCGGCAACCCAGGTGCGCGTGCACGGTGATTGGGAGCCAATGGATGACGAAGAGGTCACCGACGAAGACGGGGAATCCGACGAAGGTAGCGACGAGGACGGAGAACAAGAGTCGGAGGAATAACAAGACTGATGGGGGTTACGTCGATCAAAAAAAACCGCTCGGGCACCGTTACGTGCTCGAGCGGTTTTTGTTTTTTAACCACCGTTTTTCAGTCGTCTTCCTCTGTCGTCGCCGGTTCCCCAGGAATGAAATCATTGGCAGCCGGAAACTCCTTGACGGTTTCCCGTGCGATCTCCCAGGCCTTTTGGACAACCCACGACATCGAGCGGTCCTGTCGTAATGATTCTGCGCGAATCTCCTCGAGATAGCGCTTCGGGAAGTACAGACTCTGCTTTCGCTTGTCACTCATATCTTTGCTCGCTTACGACGATGTGGGCGGATGAACTCAAGTGTGTTCAATGGTGCTACAATAGCGTTTCATTCCCGATGGATAAAGCTGTGATTCGATTTACCGCAAGACGGTGTGTGGTCTTCCGAAGGCGATCAGGGGCGCCTTATTCCGTGCCCTCGGGGGAGCCCGATCGACGCTGTTCGATCTGTTTTCGGATTTGCTCGGGGAGTCGTTGATCGTCGGCCCGAAATTGCTGAACGGTCGGTGCATCTTGCACAAGTGACCCGAAGGTCCACTGTCCGAATTGGTCTACCCGATGATGGTCGTGGCGCGCCGTGTCGGGCCAACCGTAGGCAAAGTGTTGCTCTTGGCCGGGGCGATCAAAGCGAACGACGTTGACATGCCACATATCGCGCTCGTCCGGAGCACCGGCGGCGTCGGGAAGTTCGGCGAAGGGGATGCGCAGTTCTGCGCTCCAAAAGGTATTGTCTGCGTCTGCGGGGCTGCGGTGAGTTGCGGCTTCGAGCCCGTCGGGGTTCCACGAACGTCCGCGCTCGGAGTCCTGCTGACGTGTGTCGTCGCCACTGGACGGCGGAGCCTCGCTGGAGGGCGGAGCGTCAAAAGCGATTCCGTGGAGCTCGCCAAAGGGGCTGACCAGGATCTCGACGTAGGCTCCGTCAGCGCCGGTGGGAGCGAGGTAGACTGCGAGGGCGTCTCCTTTCCACATCTCGGGACCGGTTGTGACCTCATCTTCATCGAGGAGCTCCAGATTGGCGTCGATGAGGCGAGCACTGATCAGGAGGTGCTCTTCGGTGTAGGCGGCTTGCACTATGGAGTCCTGAGCATATCCGGGTGCCAGCGGCTCAAGCCGTAGAGATGGCACGTCTCCCCAGAAGGCGTCGTCCAGACGCCCGTTCAGTTCGAATTCCTCGAGGTGCTCCTCGGCGAGCCGTGGAAGGGTGTGTTGGTGGGTAACTTCCGTGTCGGTTGAGGTGTCGGCCGCCGATTCTTCGCCATCTCCGGCTTTGATTTCTACGGTGGGACCGATGCCGCGATTGTCTTCGGTGGCCGTGGCATCATTGCTCACCGGTGAGCGTTGTTCGCCGCGAAATAGTCCGACGTAGAAGACGGCATCTCCGACGGGATAATCCTCGCTCAACACGAAGCGCTGGCGGTCGGCGATAATATGCCCTTCCTCCCAGTGATAGGTGCGAAAGGTATTATCCGTTATCTGCCCCAGGGGATAGTGATCCAGGTTCTGGCGAAAGGGCTCTTCTTCGGAATCGAAGTGGACAAAGATCTGCCAATCCTGATCGACATCCTCAAGGGCCTGCCAATACCAGGTCAACTCCACGGACTCCCCCTGAATGAATTCACCGTCGATATCGAGGCCGATGAGCTCGATTTCATCGACGTATTCCACGCCCAATTCGTATTCCGGGGAGGGGCGTTCGTCGGGCATATGTTGTTGAATGTCCTGCCACTGGCTCTGGGTCAATTCAATCTGGGATTGCTCCACGCGCTGGCAAGACAAGGACGTCAATAAGAAAAGTGTCACACTGAACACGGTGGTGAGTCGAAGGGTAGCGGAGCCCATGATTAACCTCTTTTTTTTGAGTTCTATACGGCCCGATCTGTGATTGCCAGAACGTGCCGAGGAGTTCGTTGATCGCTGATATTTGATGATTGGCGACACAATGGGTGTAAATTTCAGTCTGCATCTAATCCGTCAAGGTAACGCATCGGGTGTTGGGATGGCAAAGCGCGCAAGGTCCTTTTGTAGTGGTTGTGCAGCAGGAAATAGAAATGCCGGGGGCAGTCACGGGATTCTGAAGGCCGTTTCTCACGCTTTGTGTGGGGTACCCGTCGGGTCGTGGTTGGTGGGGGACCCATCCATGTGATATTCGACCCGACAGGGTGCGGAGAAACTCCCATACGAAGCGTTTAAGGGACCGTCTGAAGTTCGAGAAGCGAACGCGAGGTACTTATGTTGAGAGAAGGCATGCGGATGCACATTCCCGGCATTGGCACAAGCGGTATGCCCGGTATTGCGCGCATCCTCCATCATCGGGGAATCGAAGTGTCGGGCTCCGACGATTGGAGTAGTGCGGCAATGGCGGATCTGGCGGGGATGGGGATCGAATTGTCGAGCGGCTTCGACATCGATCGTGTGAGGGATGTCGATTTGGTGGTCCGCCACGCGGCGATGGGCGATGATAATATTGAATTGATCGCCGCTCGGCGAAACGGAATTGACGTGGTGAGTCGGGCGCGGCTTCTGGGGGAGTTGGCCGAAGGACGTCGTACCATCGGAGTGGCGGGTACCCACGGGCGGGGAACGGTGACGTCGATGATCGCCTGGATCCTCGAGTGTGCCGATATGGCCCCCAGCTTTGTCGCCAGCGCAAGGCTCAACAACCTGGGTGTCGAGGCGCGAGATGGTGATGGAGAATGGTTTGTCATCGAACTCGATGAGCCCTCCGATACCACCCATGTATTGGAGTGCGACTACATGGTCTGTAGCTTTTTGGAACTCAGTGATCTTCGCGGCGCCGGCGCTGGCGACGCTCGGGAGCCGCGAGATTGGGTGGAGGTGATGACCGCCGCCCTGGAGGCGAACCGGCGACTCAAGGAGGCGTTCGTCAATCTGGACTGCAGGGCCAATCGCGAGCTGGTACGCCGGTTGGCCATGCGGCCTACGGGATATGGGGTGGAGCATCCCGTCGAATACCGCGCAACCGGGGTCGATGGGGATGAGAAGGCGAACTGCTTTGCGGCATTTCATCGCGATCGCCAGATCGGAGAGTTCGGACTCGTGGTGCCCGGTCCACACAATGTGATCAACGCGATGGGAGCCATTGCGGTAGCCCGGCGCATCGGAGTATCGACTCCGGTCATTATCAAAGCACTGCAGAGCTATGAGGGACTGCAAAATCGCTATATCGCTGCCCGAGGAGGTGGAGTGACGATCATCAAAAACTTTGTGGACCATCCCTCCAGTATCGAACAGGCCCTGGAGTCGGCTGGCGTCGACTTCGAGGGACGAATGATCGCCGTATATGCACCGTATAGGGTTTCGCTAAACGAGACGGTGCGTCGCGAGTTATCCGATGCATTTTCAGTGTGCGATTGTGTGGTCGTCGCAGACCCGTCGCAGGCAGGTGGAGACATCGATGATCTGCTGCAAACCTTTCACAGCCGAGAGGTGCAGGTATGCACGGTGGAGCACTCCTTGAGTGACGAACTAAGTGCCATGGCACAGCGGGGAGACAAAATTCTATTCTTCGGAGACGACGAATTTTTGCATCGAGCAGACGAGTTGCAGGCTCGGTTGGCGATTCGAGCGGGGCGGGCGCCGGCGGAGACCGGACAACCCCGGCTCGATGGCCCACTGGCCGAAGGAGATGGCTGATATGAGCGGAAATTGGCTGGATTACGAGCGCTTTGCCGTCTGGGGACTCGGCACGAGCGGCAAGGCAGCGGCGAATCTCCTCGCACGTCGAAACAAACAGGTTGTGGCCAGTGATACGCGCAGCAAAAAAGCGCTAAGGGCAGTGGGCGAACACCTCGATGAGCGAGTGCAATGGGTGGGCGGTGGTAATGTCATTGGCGATGCAGAGGTGGTCGTCACATCTCCCGGACTTCGCCCAGGGCTCCAAGTTTTTGACGAGGCTCGCACTCGGGGTATTCCGGTGATTTCCGAGGTGGAGTTGGCGTTTGATGCCAGTCGCTCTCAGTGGGTTGGGATCACCGGAACGGACGGAAAGACGACGACCACCAGTTTGGTGGGAGCCATGCTCACTGCCGCCGGACGGGAGCATGTTGTGGCGGGAAATATCGGTACTGCTCTCTGCGATGTGGTCGACGATCTCGACGACGAGGCAGTGGTCGTCGCCGAACTCAGCGCAAATCAATTGTGGAGTTGTCATCATCTGCAGGTCCAGACAGCGGCGATCACCAATATCGCCGAAGATCACCTCGATTATTTCGACGACTTTGCGGAGTATCCGGCGGCGAAACTTCGCCTGGTTCGATTGCAGTCCCAGGATGCAACGACCGTTTTACCGGCCGGCGACGCGTCGCTGCGTGCAGAGTTGGGCGAAGAATGCCCAGAGAGGGTCACCTACTTCGGGATCGGAGCCGTAGAGCTTCGCGACGGCGATGCAGCCGTATTTTTCGATGCCCGTGGCGTTGGACGATGGCGCAGTGATGAAGGGCAAGGGGTTTGGTTCGACGACTTCTCCGAGACATCACTGATCGGTCCTCACAATCAGCTCAACGCCGCCTGCGCCGCGGCGGTTGCGCATTCAATCGGAGTGGGGTGGGAGGCGATCGGGAGTGGATTGCTGCAATTTTCTCCGCTGCCGCATCGAATGCAACCCGTATCCATCGTGGATGGAGTTCGATATATCGACGACTCCAAAGCGACGAACGCCCATGCCTCACAGGCCGGGCTGCGCGGTATAGATGGAGCGTTAGTGGTCATCGCTGGCGGCAGAGACAAGGGGTTGGCACTCGAGGCGTGGGCCGATGAGGTAGCGCGGCGCGCAGATGCGGTCATTGTCTTGGGCGAGATCAAGGAGCGAATGGTCGCTCTCCTAACCGGACGGGCCGGCACGGTGATGACGGCCGATAGCCTCGAGGGGGCCGTCCGAATGGCGCATAAACAGGCCAGGCCGGGCAGCACAGTGGTGCTGAGCCCGGCCTGTTCAAGTTACGATATGTTCGCCAGCTACAAGGAGCGAGGCCGCCGATTTCAGCAGGCCGTATCGACCCTCGTTACTCGCTCATCGTGATCAGAAGTTGGTCCTCGTCGACGGCTTCACCTTCTTCGACATGAATTTCGTCGACCGTGCCGTCAATGGGAGCGACGACGGGCATCTCCATTTTCATCGATTCAAGGATGATCAAATCATCGTCTTCGTCGACCTCGTCGCCCACTTCGACCACGATCTTCCAGACGGTTCCCGTAATGTGCGCTTCCACGTTCTCGGCCATCACCAACCTCCAGTTCTTCCGGGTCAACCACCCGTTAAATTATCGACTATCCAACCAATCCAGTGGCATGGATCGCATAGGCTACGTGAAATTTCCAGCCGCAACCGCATGCCAATGCCACCGTCCAGCAGCGTGGGGATCAACTGAATTCCTCTTCGAGCCATCCGGTGTGGACGTCGCCGGAGCGAAAGTCTTCGTGATCCATGACGGTCAGGTGCATCGAGAGATTGGTGGTCAATTCACCGATTTCAAACTCGGCAAGTGCCTGTTTCATGCGCTCGATGGCGGCGGATCGGTCGGCGCCGTGGGTGATCACTTTGGCGATGAGGGGATCGTAGTAGGGCGTTACCTTGAGTCCAGCGCTGACGCCGGAATCGACTCGGATGCCCTCGCCCGATGGCTCGACCCAGTCGGTGATGGCGCCCGGAGCCGGCATAAAACGCTTGTCCGGGTTTTCGGCGTACAGCCGGCATTGGATGGAGTGACCGTCGATGGCCAGGTCTTGCTGGGAGAGAGTCAGCGATTCCCCGGCGGCGATACGGATCTGCCATTCCACCAGGTCTAGACCGGTGATCATCTCGGTGGTCGGATGCTCGACCTGAAGGCGAGTATTCATCTCGATAAAGTAGAAGTCGCCGTTGGGAGAGACAATAAACTCCACGGTTCCGGCGTTTGTATATTCGCTGGCTTCGACGAGATTCAGGGCAGCCCGGCCCATTTCTTGGCGCAATCCCTCGAAGGTTTTTGAAGCCGGGGAGGGGGCTTCTTCGATGACCTTTTGGTGGCGGCGCTGGACGCTGCATTCGCGTTCGAAGAGATGAATGGCATTACCATGGTCATCGGCCAATACCTGGATTTCGATATGCCGCGGATTCTGGATGTATTTCTCAATATAAAACGAGGGATCCCCGAAGGCGGAGTTGGCCCGCCGAATGGAGGTCTGAATCGCCTTGGCGAGCTTTTTTTCGTTTTTGGCGAGGTTCATCCCAATTCCACCGCCACCGGCGGAGGCTTTGACGAGGACCGGATACCCCAGCGATTCGGCGATCGCATGAGCTTGTTCCTCGTCTTCGACGGGGCCGTCTGAGCCGGGAACGACGGGTACACCCGCTTTTTCTGCGAAATCGCGAGCCCGTGCCTTGTCGCCCATCAACTCCATGACCTCCGGCCGGGGCCCGATAAATACAATTCCAGCCTCTTCGACGGCGTGCACAAACTCCGGGTTTTCGCTCATCAACCCGTAGCCGGGGTGGATGGCATCGGCGCCGTGCGATTTTGCGGCTTCCAGAATGGCTTCTTGGTTGAGATAGCTCTTGGTGACGTGGGCGGGACCAATCTCGACGGCTTCGTCAGCAGCCGCCACGTGCGGAGCCTCGACATCGGCCTCGCTGTACACGGCGATGGTTCGGATCTCCATCTCGCGACAGGTGCGAATGATGCGGGCGGCAATTTCGCCTCGATTGGCGACCAATATCGTATCGAACATGGTGTCTCCCTTGTGCGGGTAGCGAGTGTCTCAGTGCTTGTTAGCGATTACTAACATAATGGAGTTTGAGCGGTCAAATCGCACCGTATTCGACAGCGAGCGCCCTGGCGGTGCGAGCTCCGGCGCCGACGGCGGTGGCCACCGATCGCAAAGGTGTAGCCACAATATCTCCGGCCGCAAAGATTCGGCGATGCGAGGTGCGTCCGTCTGAGTCAGTGCGAAGAAATCCCCGTCTGTCGCGGTCGAGAACGGTGCTGCCCTCGGGAAGGGCGGGATCGACTCCGATGCGCACGAATAGGGCCGCTACATCGCAGGTGATCTGCGCGCCCCGTTGGTCGACGTGGAGGCGGCAGCCGTCGTCGAGAAGTTCGACGCGAGTCACTTCGCTGGGAATGGGAGCAATGGTGATGCCGGGAGCGGCGGTGACGGAATCGACGAACGCCGGTCGAGCTTTGAAGTTCGGATTCCGCGCAAAGAGGGTGACCCGACAGTCATATTTGCTGAGGATCAATGCATTCTCAAATGCGGAGTCGCCCCCGCCGACGACGGCGACGTGGCGACCGCGAAAGCGCGGGGCGTCGGCGGTGGCGCTTTGGCTTATCCTTCCCTCTTTCAATCCCCGCTGTTCACCGGGAATACAGAGTTGGCGATACTGTGTGCCCGTGGCCAGAAGTAGGTGTTCGGGGTGCACGACAGCGGCATCTCCAATGGTACAGCGCAGATCGGAGCCGTCGCACTCCAGGGCATGCAACGTGGCGCGGCGTGGCTGTAGGTCGAGGCGTTGAAGATGGGTGCTCAAGGCATGGGCGAGGTCCGGACCATCTTGGAATGTGCCACCAGGGTAGTCATCGATGCGATTGTGTACCTTGTGAAGGATCCCGCCCGGTGTCTGGCGAGTGTCGATCCAGTCGAATGGCACGCCGAAGTCGGAGAGCCAAATAGCGGCGGTGATCCCGGCAACGCCGGCTCCCACCAACAAAATAGGGCTTTCGTCGCGAGCGTTCATGGCGGTTGTTGGGCCGATTCGAATTGACGGAGTAATTCCGATCGTCGCCTGCCGTCGGTGAGACTGCCCCGAGCAGCAATGGAGATCAATTCTCCCGACTTTTGAGCCCCTCGCATCTCCATGCATAGTTGGCGGGCCCGTAGACGTAGGAGGAGGCCTTCGGGGGCGATGGTGTCGTCGATGTGGTCGACGAGTTGGGCAATCATCCTCTCCTGGACCTGAGGACGGCGGGCGAAGTGGTCGACCATGCGCCCGATGCTACCGAAGCCGATCATTTTCTGCGCCGGAATATAGGCGACATCGATGGTGCCGAAAAAGGGCAGCAGATGGTGAGCACACATACTTTTAAACGGAATTGCCGAGATGACCACCGGATCATCGCTGGCGGATTTCGGCGGTGCGAACGTACTTGGGGTGGGGGCCTCGTTTCGTAGCCCGGAGAAGAGAGACTCGAACATTTCGGTGACCCGGCGCGGTGTTTCGGCCAGGTGCGGGTCGTCGCTGTCGTCGAGCCCTATCGATTCCAGATAGGCGCGCAAAAGCTCGGCGGAATGGTCTGACATGGTGGGATCCAAGGGGGATCAGAGCAGTGAGTTTTGCGAGGATTTGATGGGCACGCCGAGGTGGCGAAATGCGCTGGCCGTGGCGACCCGACCGCGTGGAGTGCGCTGGATATAGCCCTGCTGTAGTAGATAGGGCTCGACGACCTCTTCGATAGTATTTTTTTCCTCGCCGATCGACGAGGCCAGGGTGTCCAGGCCCGCTGGCCCGCCGTCGAATTTGACGACCAGAGCGTCCAGATACAATCGGTCCAAGTAGTCGAAGCCGGCGCCATCGACCTCCAGGCGGCCCAGGGCATAATCGGCCAGTTCGGAGTCGATGACGTCGTGGTCACCGACGACGGCGTAATCGCGGACGCGGTGAAGGAGTCGATTGGCGATTCGCGGGGTTCCCCGGCTGCGCCGGGCGATCTCGTCGGCTCCATCGTCGGTGAGTCCGATCTTTAGAATCGATGCCGAGCGCTTGACGATGGAGGTCAGCTCGTCGGTTGCGTAATAGTCGAGTCGGGCCACATAGCCGAAGCGGTCTCGCATCGGCGCCGTCAACAAACCGGCCCGAGTGGTGGCTCCGACCAGCGTGAAGGACTGCAACGTCATCTTCATGCTCTTGGCATGAGCTCCTTCGCCGATGATGAAATCAAAGCAAAAATCCTCCATGGCGGGATAGAGGTTTTCCTCGACCACGGCGTTCATTCGGTGACATTCGTCGATAAAGAGGATCTCTCCGCGCTCCAGGGAGGTGAGAATCCCGGCGAGATCGCCCGGTTTTTCCATGGCCGGACCACTGGTGACGTGGATGTTGACGTCCATTTCTTCCGCGAGGATATGGGCCATGGAGGTCTTTCCAAGTCCCGGTGGACCGCATAGCAGGACATGATCGAGGGTGGCCTGGCGGACGAGAGCCGACTCCGCCATGACCTGGAGGTTTTTCTTTACCGCGTTTTGGCCCACGAAGGCATCGAAATTAGGTGGCCGCAGGTGCTCTTCGACATTTGTATCGTCGTCGATGCGGGTCGATTCGATGGTGGGATCTCGTGACATGATCGCAATACTTCCTGTGGCTTTATTCGGCTCCCGAAGATGGGCCCTCGATGGGGATTAGTTTAGCATTTGAAGGGCCTGTCGGAGAAGGGCTTCTACGGGCTCTTCTCCGTCGATCTCGGCGCGAAGTTCATCGACGACGCCGTCGATGGTGGATGATTGGTAGCCCAGGTTCAACAGTGCGGAGTGTAAATCGTCGTATTGCTTGAGGGCGGAGCAAGCCGGGCTCTGTGGAGCCTCGATGATGAGGTCGTCGAGCTTGTTTTTTAGCTCCAAGATCAGGCGCTGGGCGGTCTTCTTGCCGATGCCTTTGACGCGGGTAAAGGTCTTGATCTCCTCGTGATGTACGGCGGAAACAACCTCCGAGGGGGTCAATTCCGACAGTGTGGCGAGCCCGGTCCTTGGACCGACGCCGTTGACGTTGGTCAGTCGCCGAAAAAGTCGTCGATCGTCGCGCCGCGCAAAGCCATAAAGGTCGATGGAGTCCTCGCGTACCGAGGTGTGAATCCACAGCGAGATCTGTCCGTTATCGTCCTCTCTTAGCCGTCCGGCAGTGCCAATGGGCACGTGAACTTCGTAGCCCACCCCCTGGACGTCGACGATGACCCAGTCCAACTCGGAGGTTCGAAGGGTGCCCGTCAGATGTGCAATCATGATATGTCCCGACGTGATGAGAAGTCTTATTTGAGCTGCTCGTTGAATTCCGAGGCCTGGCCGTGACACAGGGCGACGGCGAGAGCGTCCGCCGCATCTTCGGTGAGCTTCGTGCGAAGGTCGAGGTGCAACTTGACCATCTGGATGACCTGGTGTTTGGAGGCCCGCCCGTTGCCGACGACGTTCTTTTTGACCAATGTGGGGGCGTATTCCTGAATCGGCAGCGGAACGTGTCGAAGGGCAAGTAGTGCCACGCCGCGAGCCTGTCCAAGCTTGATGGTGGATTTGGCATTATAGGCGGTGAAGATAGTCTCAACAGCGGCCTGTTCCACACTGTATTCGGCGAGGACCTTCTGGAGTCCGTCGTAGATGATTTCGAGACGGTGTGCAAAGGAGTCGCCGCTGGTGGCGTTGATCCGACCACTGGCCAGATGACGACTATTCTGCCCGTTTTTTTCGATGATGCCGTATCCGGTGTAGCGGCTTCCGGGGTCGATACCAATGATACGCAAACTCTACTCCTCGGTTGCTGAGGGCACGTCGAATGCTTCGTCGAGCCATTGGTTGAGTCCCCGTTCAATCAGATCTCGGCAAAGGCGAAAGACTTCGGCATCTTGTCCGATGGGATCAGGTATCTTGGAGAGTTGAACGTCATCGCCGGCGTACTCCCATAGCCGCACCACTCGATCGGTGATCTGGGGAGCCGACTGTTGTACGTATCGCTCGTGGCGTGGGGCCATGACCAGCACATGATCGGCGCGGGATAGCATCGGCGGTGAAATGCCCTGTGAGCGGTGTTCGTCGATGATCTCACCCATCGCCGCACTGCGTTCGGCGATGGCCTGTCGAGCAAATTTATCGGCCCGGCGGCCCTGTAGACCCAGGGTGCCGCCGGAGACGACGAGCGCGGAAATATCGCGGCGCTCGAGCTTGTGCCGCAAGAGTGCGACAGCCATTGGAGAGCGACAGATATTTCCGCTGCACAGGCAGATGATGCGTGGGATAGAATTCATGAGTGATCGGGAAAGAACTGTCGGTATTGTTGGGGCAAATCGGAGATGTCTGCGGTGTCGATGAGGGGAGTGAGGTCGGCGCTACTCAGGGTATGCCAGTACAGGGCGTTGTTGATCGCAGGATTGGATTGGCGGTCGAAGTGCTGCAATCCGGCGAAGGCTTTTGCGGTGTAGGTGGGATCGAGTTCGATTTCCGCCCATTTGTCAAAGAGGTCGATGGCGGCCCGTCCTTGGGGTGTCTCCTCGCCATATCCGGGGCCTATCTGATCGTGAACGAATTCGATATCCCGGCGTCGGATTTTGGGTGCGTCGATGCCGCAATCCGCCAGAAGTCGAGCGGTGCGATTGGCGAGATTGGCGGCTACCAGGGGATTGGCCAACACCTTGTCGATGACTCGTACACCGATGATGCGACTCGGCAACCCGGCCAATCGGCAACCCAGCGCGAGACCGGCCAGGGTACCGCAGGTTCCGGCGGCCACGAAGATGGCATCTGGGACGGGCAGTTCGCCATCCTCGATCTGGCGGGCCAACTCCAGGGCGGCGTTGACATAGCCTAGCACTCCGCGGGGTGAGGAGCCGCCTCCCGGGATATAGTAGGGCTCTTCGGCCCGCGAGAGCCACTCCTTGACGCGACGCTGGGCCATTTTGACGGGCAGGGCGTGCTTGGAGTTGATCAACTCCAGTTGCGGGTGGGCGGTGCTCAACGCCAACAAGACCTCGCGAACGTGGTCCGTGATGGGCTGCGGAAAATGCAGTGCGTGGGGTTCAATATCGACGCTGCGCGAGTGCAGGGAAGTGGCCAATACGTGATGGCTTCCGACGGCGCCCACCGTCCACACGCTCCGGTGTCCCTCGGAGAGGGCGTGGCCCAAAATGAACTCCAATTTGCGGACTTTATTGCCCCCGTACAACGGTGAGGAGAGATCGTCGCGTTTGACCCACAGGCCTTGGAGCCCAAGTTCGGTCGCCAGTGCCGGTAGCTCTTGCGTCGGGGTTGGCAAGGCGGCCAATTCCGTGTACGGCAGCGAGCGCGTCGACGGATAGGTGCGAAATAATTCGAGTTCTTCCATAAGTATTGTGTCCACGTCCAGACTGGCATTGCGGCGCGCGCCGTGTTTTACTCATCGCTGGCGACCCACCGCGGCAATGAGCGCTGCGGCGTATGGAAGCACTACCACGACCATCTCCAGCATGTCATCCGGCTGTGCAAGAGTCGAAGAGATGACGTGTCAGTGTCGGCGTTTGTGGCCGCACACCGAAACCAATCACATATCCACAAGGTGAATTCCTATGAGCAGCGAACGAATCGAATACGATAAAGAAGAGCAACTCATCAAGGTATATCGAAGCTTCGACAAAGCGAAGACCTTGGTGCCAAAGAGTGAATTGAAACGCTGGACCGACGTGGTCAATGCCGGAGAAGACGACCAGGGGCGTCCGGTGAAAGCGGTGCGCTATATATTCTCCAATGAAGAGACGGCTCGATACAATCAGCAGCCGGTGGCCTTTGCAGGGCTGGAGACCTTTGTGCAGTCCAATGGAGATGCAGCTCCGGTCGGCGATGACCCGGAATTTTCGGTGCGCGAGGATTTTGGTATCGACGGAGGTTCCTGAAAATTGGGAGTCGTCGTTTTAGACGCCTTATCACTTCACTCAAAGGTAGGTCTCGAAGGTAGGGCTTGGCGGTGCCGCACTTCAGGTGAACGACGAAGCTTTTAACAGGCGAGCCGAAAGGCCAGATAGCACGCGGCGAGGAGCACAAAACCGGCGCCGCCGGCGAGCTGGATTAAGCGCTTGCCTTTGTCGCTGTCGGCTTCCTCGTGTTCCGCGGAATCCATCTGCGGTGGCGGCCTTCTCTCGCCGGTTCGGTTGGACGTGCTTCTCGGCGCTTTTTGAGCCAGCTTTTGCATCGATTCCTGGCTTGGGAGGTCCTGCGCGCCAGTGGATAGTTGATCCTTTTCGCGCCGAAGCTGCAGTTGGGAATCCGGGACCGACACGGAGCCGGAAGAGCGGATCTCGCCTCCGGGCTTCG
>SKPJ01000313.1 GCA_007119595.1 Myxococcales bacterium | reverse complement strand
GCCGGCTGATTGAGCCATCTTTCGGCCGATCCTCGCTTGAAGTAGCGTTGCTACGCCTGCACTCGGTTCGAGCCAACATCTGGCCCAATCACCTCGTCGGTACCGCGTTTCATTTAAATGACGTTCCGTTTAGCGGGCAATGGGGGGCCGGGATTGGTGTCACAGAACGGTGCGCTCACCTGTGCGTTCTTTCCTCGGTCATGTGTGGTAATCAATTATACACAGTCGCTTCTACAACCCCTTGAAGACAGTGAGTATTGCGTTCCTTGATCAGATGTTTTAGCCTTGCCTAACTTAATTTCGTGGGTACCTTAACCAGATGGTATAAGGGGGGCCTAATTGGGCATGCAGACGTGATTCGGCATGCAGACGTGAATCAAGGCAAGGGTTGAGCAGATGGAATGGGTCAAAACAGCGGTGTCGATGGTACTCATAGTGTCGATGGCGATGGCCTCCTGGGGCTGCGACAGGGAGCAAAGCGACCATGATGATGACGTGTACAAGGTTGTGGCCACGACGACGATGCTCGAGGATCTGGTTCGCCAACTCGGAGCGGAGCATGTGGAAGTCGAGGGGCTGGTCAGTGTCGGTGGAGATCCGCACGTCTATCAACCGCGACCGGGGGATGCGCGGACGGTGGCGGAAAGCGACGCCGTGGTGATGAATGGCCTGTTGCTCGAGGGGTGGATGGAGAATCTGGTTCGCCATGCTGGTGGAGAGCGTCCGGTTATCGTCGCCGGAGACGCCATCGACGAGCAACAGCTACTGCGAGTGGAGGGAGCAGTCGATCCCCATATCTGGTTCGACGTCGGGATGTGGCGACAGGTCAGTGAAGAAGTGGCTGACGGACTCGTTGAACTCGCCGGAGGTGATGAGGAGTTCGCAACATCCGTGCGAAGTCGGCACGCGCAATACGACGAGATACTTCGAGATCTCGATGGCTGGATTCAAGACCGGCTGGAGTCCATCCCGGCTGAGCGGAGGGTGCTGGTCACCAGTCACGATGCCTTCAATTATTTTGGGCAGGCCTACGATATTGATGTGGAGGCCGTGCAAGGTCTGAGCACTGAACAAGAGGCGAGTCAACGAGATGTGGCGTCGATCATCGAATTGGTGAGAGAGCGGGGGGCTCCGGCGGTGTTTACCGAGACATCCGTCCATCCGGGATTGATTGAACAGGTGGCTCGGGAGACCGGAATCGAAAAGGCCGGTCCCTTGTATTCCGATAGCGTAGGCCCGCCGGATAGCGATGCCCATACCTATGTGGGAATGGTCCAGGCCAATATCAAGATGATCACCGAAGCGCTCGGGGGAGAGTACGAGGCATTTGACGACGGCGCGCTGCTCGCCGGTGAAGGAGAGGCAGGAGACGAAGTGTGAGCGAGGCAGCGGTCACTGTAGATGGCGTGACATTATCCTATGATGGGGAGCCCGTGGTCGACGACGTGACGTTCTCGCTTCCTGCGGCAACGTTGGTCGGTGTCGTGGGACCCAATGGGGCTGGAAAGTCGACACTTATCAAAGCCATGGTGGGTACGAAGAAACCCGATCGAGGCCAGGTCTTACTCTTTGGCAGGCCCGCCGACAATGAGCGTGGGGCGCTGACCTACGTTCCTCAGCGGGGCGCCGTGGACTGGGACTTTCCGATCACCGCCGGCGAGGTGGTACGACAGGGCCGATTTCAGTCCACCGGACTCCTTGGCCGTTTTGGGGCCGACGACCGAAAGGCAGTGCAGAAGGCCATGGAGTCAGTGGAGATCACAGATCTTCGCCACCGCCAGATCGGGGCGCTGTCGGGAGGGCAGCAACAACGGGTATTTTTGGCGCGGGCGTTGGCTCAGGGCGGTGAGTTATTCATTCTCGACGAGCCCTTCGCCGGCGTCGACGCCGCCACGGAGTCGGCGATCGTCGATGTGCTTCGAGCCTTGCGCGATAGCGGGAAGACCGTCGTGGTCGTCCACCATGACTTGATGACGGTCACCGACTACTTCGATCGACTGGTGTTGTTGAATCGGAATCTCATCGCCTGTGGGCCAACGAACGAGGTGTTTAACGAGGATAGTTTGCGCGACACCTACGGTGGACGCGTCGCCATCGTCACCAAGTCCGGTGACGATGCACGGGCCGAGAAGTAGTTTTATAGGTCGCCCCGTTTGACGGGCGAGAAGGTCGGATGACGTGCTGGCAAATTTGTATATCGAACGAGCACGGGAGTTTTTCTATTTTCAGTACGATTTCGTCGCCTATGCACTGGGGGCATCCGTATTGGTGGGTATTGTCTGTGGTCTGGTCGGGACCTTTCTCGTATTGCGGGGATTCTCACTCATTGGCGACGCCACGGGACATGCCACGCTTCCCGGCGTTGCGGGCGCTTTTGTCATCACCGGTGTTCAGCATCCGGTGGCGTTATTGGCTGGAGCATTGGTCAGCGGGGGGCTCGGTGCGTTGACCGTTGGGGTGTTCAGCCGGGGACCGCGCGTGCGTCCCGATGCGGCCATCGGTATCGTATTGTCCGTATTCTTCGGAGTCGGAATCGTATTGTTGGCATATATTCAGGGGTTGGAGACGGGGCGACAGGCGGGATTGGAGCAATTTCTTTTTGGAAATGCGGCGGCGATTACACCGGGACAGTTTTGGGGACTCGTCGTCGTCGGTGCAATTTTGTGTGCTGCCATCGCCGTATTCTACCGACCGCTTGCGTTGATGACCTTCGACGAGGCCTATGCCAAGGCCATGGGGATCAATACGATGGCACTCGAAATCGGATTGCTTGCCGCACTGTCGGTGGCGGTTGTGATCTCGATTCAGGCTGTGGGGGTGATCTTGGTCGCCGCAATGCTGATCATTCCACCATCGACGGGGCGGTTTTTGTCGGGACGGCTATCCATGGTGATCCTGTGGTCGATGGTACTCGGCGGGCTGAGCGGTGCGCTGGGAGCCTTTATTTCCTATCTATTCGCCGGGGTGGCCACCGGGCCGGCGATGGTGCTTGCGGCCACCGGATTTTTCGTCGTCGCATTGCTCTTTGGACCACAAGGGGGGGTCGTAACACAGAGTATCAGGAGGCGCCGGCGACAGGCATCGGTGGCGCCGGGAGGTGCTTCATGATGGCGCTGATCGAGTGGTTGGTCGCTCCCTGGCAGTGGGGTGATTGGATGTGGCGAGGAATGCTGACGGTTCATCTCGTCGCGATTGGATGCGCTGTGCTCGGTGTGTTTTTGTATCTTCGGCGCATGAGTTTGCTCGCCGATGCGTTGGCACATGTAGCGCTTCCGGGGATTGTCGCTGCGTTTCTCGTCAGCGGATCGCTGGACGCTCCGATCATGCTCGCCGGAGCGATCGTGGTGGGGCTTGTATCGGCGATCTCCATCGAAACACTCGCCAGTCGACCCAATATTCGCTCCGATGCGGCGATTGGCATTGTCTTTACGTCGTTTTTCGCAGTGGGCGTCATCCTTTTGAGCACGGTGGTCCGAGATGCCCACATCGATACGCATTGTCTGTTATTCGGCGACCTTTTGGGAGTCAGTGACAGGGCGATGTTCTTGGTGGTGACCGTGGTTCCGGCGGTGTTGATGCTGGTCGTCGTCTTCTATCGGTGGCTCGCTGTCAGCAGCTTCGATCTGCGCTTTGCATCGGCCATCGGGATCCCCGTTGTGGCTGTCAATTACGGGTTGATGACGGCGGTGACGGTCACCGCCGTCGCCGGATTCGAAGCGGTGGGCGCAATTTTGGTGATCGCCTTGATCATTGTTCCCGGAGCGACGGCTCATCTATTGGCCGATCGCCTGATCACGATGATCGCCTGGAGCGTCGCTCATGCCATCGTGTCGTCCTGGGTTGGGATGTATGTGGCCATCGCAGTCAATACCTCTGCGGCTGGAGCCATTGTCGTCGTCGGCGGGGCGCTATATCTGGCGGCATTTCTATTTGCACCTCGTCACGGTCGAATCGTCATGTTGCTTCGGCGCCGCGCTCGCCGTCGCCACGACATAACACCCACGTCCTAATCTTGTTGGGACGACTATCATCTGCTAGGAACAGGGGCATTCGTATCTGTTCGATAAGGGCGCATACCTATGCCGACCACCTCGGCCGAAAACTACCTGAAGGCGATATACTCCCGTCAGGAGGAGGAGAACCGACGCGTCAAGACGAAGGAGATCGCCGACGACCTGGATATCTCCCTTCCCTCGGTTTCGGGGATGCTCAAGTCACTTGCTGAGAATGGCTTGGTGGAATACGAGCCCTATCACGGTGTTCGCCTCACCGACGAGGGGAGAACGATGGCCCTTCGAGTGATTCGCAATCATCGCCTCATCGAGGTGTTTTTGATTCAGACGCTAGGCTATTCGTGGGACGAGGTTCATTCGGAGGCGGAGCGCCTAGAGCACGCCGTCAGTGATAAGCTGGTGGAGCGCATCGATGCTTTTCTCAAATTTCCCCGCTTCGATCCCCACGGCGATCCCATCCCGACGGCGGAAGGCGAACTTCATCAGCGCGAGATGATCAATTTGGTGGAGGCAGAACCCGGGATGCAGTTGCGGGTCGAACGCGTCCTCGACCAGACGCCGGAAGTGTTGCGTTATCTCGATCGCATCGGGCTTCGGCCGGGAGCGCAATTGAGGGTGGAAGAGGTGTTGAGTTTTGACGGACAAATGTTCTTGGAGATCGACGACGAAGAGGTGTCGATCAGTGAACGACTGGCGGGAAAAATGCTGGTCACCGAGGTCGTCGAGCAGAGGACTTCCGAGTGAGTCGAGGCCCGGACAAGGACGAAGAAACGGCCTTGATGATCTACGACGGGGAGTGTGGGTTTTGCACGTATTGGGCCCGGCGTTGGCGACAAAAAATCGGTCCAATGCTTGAGATTACTCCCTTACAAGACGAGGCGACGCGCCCCGATGGCCTGTCGAAGCAGACGCTGGAGGAGGCGGTCCACGTAGTCGATACCGATGGTGAGATTTATCGCGGTGCCGAGGCGGTCTTTCTCGCGCTGGCGATGGGGCGCCGCCGAGGCCTGGGGTTGTGGTTGTACCGGCATTTGCCCGGGTTTCGCCCCCTTGCCGAGTTGGGTTATCGATGGGTGGCAGATCACCGAATGTTCGTATCGCGCTGGACCCGATGGATGCGCCGCGACGATATAATGTCCCCAGAGCACAGTGACGACGAGGCAAGGTAGATCGAACTGCGTTTTCACGAGGTTCATCGATGATACTTCAGTACGACAAGACAGCGCTTTCCAAGGCCCTGAGCAATGCCGGGGGCAGAATTCTCGATGGAAGGGCTGTCGCCGACGCGTTACTCGACCAGTTGCGGCCCCTGGTTCATCAATTCAAGGTCCGGCAGATTCAGCCGGCGCTGACCGTGGTTCAGGTCGGTGACGATAAGGCAAGTTCGCTTTATATTCGCCATAAAATGAAGGCCTGTGAGAGGGTCGGAATCCGCAGTCAACATCATGTCCTGTATTCCGATACCACCTATCTCCAGTTGATCGAGCGCTTGGAACAGATCAACCGCGATCCCATGGTTCACGGGGTGTTGTTGCAGTTGCCGTTGCCGGAACAGATGGATGGGACGGAGGCGATGCAGCATATCGATCCCAGAAAGGACGTCGATGGTTTTCATCCCGCCAATCTGGGGTGTTTGATGGCTCGAGAATCACTGCTTGAGCCATGTACCCCTCGTGGAATCTTGACGCTATTACAAGCGGCGGACATCAAGGTACAGGGGCTGGAGGCCGTCGTCGTCGGTCGCAGTGTGATTGTCGGTCGTCCGATGGCGATGATGCTCGCCAGAGCAAATGCGACGGTCACTCTGTGTCATCGCCACACGCGAGATCTGGAGGCCGCTGTGCGACGCGCCGACTTGCTGGTGGTCGCAACTGGGGTCGCCGGTTTGATCAAAGGAAATTGGATCAAGGACGGAGCCGTCGTCATCGATGTGGGAATCAATCGAGAAAACGGTTCGCTCTGTGGAGACGTCGAATTCGAAAGTGCGAAAGAGCACGCAAGTTGGATAACGCCGGTGCCCGGTGGTGTGGGACCGATGACGGTGGCCACATTGATGGAGAATACGCTGCGCGCTACCTGTATCCAGGAAAACCATGTGGTGCGCGGCGGAAGAGTGGTTACCACGGAGGACGCCGGAGTTCATTTTGAGACCGTCGACGGGGTGGGGTTTACCCACCTGCGGCGGGGAACACCGGCCCATCGCTCATTGCACTGAGGCGCCTTTTTTCACCCGGGTGCGGCGGGCAGTTTGGACAGCGATAGAGCGTCGCTCCATGTGCGATCGCGCATGGATGGGCTCGAAAACAATAGGGAGTTCGTGATGACAAAGACAGCATCGCTCAAGGAAGTTCCACTGCATCAGCGCCATATCGAGTTGGGAGCACGGATGACGCCCTTTGCGGGTTACTCCATGCCCGTGCAGTACAGCTCCATCAAAGACGAGCATCTTGCTGTGCGCTCGTTGGCCGGACTCTTTGACGTGAGTCATATGGGACGAGTCGAGATCAAGGGACCCCAGGCGGTCGAGGCCGTGGATCGATTGATGACCAACGATGTGAAGAGTCTCAGGGACGGAAAGGCTCTTTATACGGTGATGTGTAATCCCGAGGGCGGAATCGTCGACGACCTGGTGATCTACCGGCTCTCCCATAAGCGCCTGTTGCTATGTATAAACGCGGCAAACCGCGAGGCTGTGGCGAGTCATATCGATCGGTATATGGTCGGTGATGCGGAGGTCGACGATCGATCGGAGTCCACAGTCCAATTGGCGCTGCAGGGACCAAAAAGTAAGGAAGTGCTGGGTCAATACACGGAACTCGATCTGGATTCGTTGAAGTTTTTTCGCTGCGTCGAGGGCGAGGTCGCCGGAGTGGCGACACTGGTGGCCCGAACGGGATATACCGGCGAAGCCGGTTTCGAGCTTTATTTCCCGGCCGCCCAGGCCAAAGTCGTCTGGGATGCCCTATTGGATTCGCCGGATGTCATTGCCTGCGGGCTGGGCTGCCGAGACACGCTGCGCCTGGAGGCAGGACTCCTACTTCACGGTCAGGATATCGACGCGTCGACCGATCCCCTGGAGGCCGGCTTGGGCTGGCTCGTCAAATTCGACGCCAAGGGCGATTTTGTGGGGCGAAAGGCCTTGGAGAAAATTCAATCTGGTGGCCTGAATCGACGCCTGCGGGGATTTGTTTTGGAGGGACGTGGTGTGATGCGCCCCGGATATACCATCGAGAGCGAAGGCGAGGCCGTCGGCGCGCTTACCAGTGGATCGTATGCACCGACGCTTGAAGCAAGCATCGGACTGGGATACATCGACAGTGGTTTCGATGACCGCTCTCGAGTGGACGTGGTCATTCGGGGCAGAAGAGTCGAAGCAAGGGTCGTGGACCCTCCTTTTTACGAGCGCTCGAAATAAGCCAATGGGTATTGAGAACCAGTGACCACTGAGGACTGCATATGGAAATCCCCGAAAAATATCGCTTTTCTCAACAACATGAATGGGCCGATGACGAGGGAGACGGAACGGTGACCGTCGGAATCTCCCACCATGCCCAGGATGCACTGGGCGATATCGTCTTTGTGGAGATGCCAGCCGTAGGTGAGGCATTTGACCGGGAGGATGATTTCGGCGTGGTGGAGAGCGTGAAGACGGTCTCCGATCTCTATGCCCCGGTATCCGGAGAAGTCATCGCCGTCAATGAGGCACTCGAGGACGCTCCAGAGTTGGTCAATGAAAGCCCCTATGAAAACGGCTGGATCGTCCGGATTCAAATGAGTGATCCCGGTGAATTGGAGGAGTTGATGGACGCCGATTCCTACGAAGAATTTCTCGACGGCGGAGCCCAATAGCGATATGCGCTACCTTCCTCATACCGATGACGATGTCGCGGCAATGCTGGAGGCCATCGGCGTCGATTCCATCGACGACCTCTTTGAGGCGATCCCCCGTGAATTACGACAACGGGCGGCCGAGATGGAGCTTCCCGACCCGATGAGTGAGATGTCCCTGCGCCGTCACCTGGGCGAATTGGCGGATGCCAATCAGGTCGTCCGCCGGGATCTGACCTCATTGTTGGGAGCCGGTTGCTACGATCACGTGGTGCCGGAGTCGCTAAACCAACTGTTGCTGCGCGCCGAGTTTTTGACCTCTTATACGCCCTATCAAGGAGAGATCAGTCAGGGGACTACCAAGGCGATCTTCGAGTTTCAGTCCATGGTCGCCGAGTTGGTGGGAATGCCGATCGCCAATGCGTCGATGTACGACGGTGCGCATGCCGCTGCGGAAGCAGCACTGATGGCCCAGCGCAGCTTTCGGCGCCAGCCCCGTGAGCAGGTCTGGGTGGCCGCAAACGTGCATCCCGATTATCGGCGCGTCGTTCAGACCTATCTTCGCTGGCAGGACGACGTATATCGTGAATTTGCCGTCGATGAGCAAACGGGGCGCCTTGATCTCGACGATCTTCGTGCTTCCATCGACGACACAAGCCGTGTGGCTTGTGTGATCTTTCAGACCCCGAATTTCTTAGGGGTCTTCGAGGACCCTCGGGAGTTGGTGGAGTGGGCACAACAAGAGGGCATTCTGGTGGTGGCCACCTTCAACGAACCCCATGCCTTCGCACTCGCAAAGCCGCCGGGAAGCTTCGGAGTCGATATTTGCGCTGGCGAGGGAATGGGGTTTGGGATGGGCCAGGCCTTTGGTGGTCCCGCCCTTGGAATCTTCGCCGGTCGAAAAAAGCAATTGCGCTCCATGCCGGGACGCCTGGCTGGTCGAACGGTCGATGAGCGGGGACGCGAGGGATATGTATTGACGCTCTCGACGAGGGAGCAACATATTCGGCGCGAGCGCGCTACCAGTAATATCTGTACCAATCAGGGGTTGATGGCCCTCGCCGCAGCGATCTATTTGAGCCTGATGGGGAAACAGGGCTTTCGCGAGATGGCGAATCTGAATATGTCACGGGCGCGGTTTGCCCTGGAGCACTTCGAGGAGCGCGGTGTCGGCACACGAGCCTATGAGGCGCCGTTTTTCAATGAATTCGTGCTCGAATTGCCGAAATCAGCCCGCCAGGTCATCGATCGCTGTCTGGAGAAGGATGTCATCCCGGGTTTTGATCTCGGGAGTTTGTCTGAGAAATGGTCCAACCACCTTTTGGTGGCGGCAACGGAGATGGTGGACCGCACAGATATTGAGCGAGTCGCCGAGACGCTCCAATGGGCGATTAAGAGATAGGTTGGTTATGTTCAAGAGCAGTAAAGGCGTCCTCTGGGACGCCTTTTATCGTTGAGCGATGGGTGACCGAAAAATGGTATATCATTTTCTTTATGGACGAGGATACGAAGATGCTCCGATATGACACCAGTGGGTTGTATGGAAGAGATGGATTGACGAAATCCGACGTGCCGGGGGGTGACGATGAACAAATCCGCAAGGCCGTAGAGCAATTGTATCAGCGTACTGAGAGCGGTGAATTGGGTTTTATGGACACGCCGGATACGTCGTTTGAGCCAATTCAAGCGTGGGCCGACGAGCGCCTCCATGAGGAGTGGAAAGCCCAATTGGTCATCGGAATCGGGGGATCGAGCCTCGGCGCGCGTGCGGTGCTCAGTTCTGCATTACCTGCGCACAAACGGGGACTCGATACCTATATTGCGGATAATCTCGATCCGGAGACCGTGGATCGGCTCTTTTCCTTTCTGGACCCGAAGACCACGTTGGTGGTTGTGATCACCAAAAGCGGGACCACCGTGGAGACGATGAGTCAGTTTTGGATCGCCCGCCAATGGATCGCCGATGCCGTTGGAGAGGATCGAGCGGATCGACATTTCGTGGCCATCACCGATCCAGAAAAAGGGGAGTTGCGCAAGTTGGTCGACCAGCACCGCTGGTTTGATTTCGAAGTACCCTCGAATGTCGGGGGGAGATTTAGTGTCTTGACCCCGGTGGGGCTGATTCCGTTGGCACTGGCCGGATATCCAATCGATGAACTTCTCGCTGGCGCTCGGGATGCCCGAGATAGGCATCGACAACTCGATGATGCAGCACAGTCCTGGGGAGTGGCGGCCGCCGAACATCTCATGTTGGCCGAAGGTGGCTATCAACAGTTGGTCATGATGACCTATGCAGACCGACTACAGGGGCTCGTCGACTGGTTCCGCCAGTTGTGGGCGGAGAGCCTGGGCAAGGCAAAAAACCGAAACGGAGAGCTCGTCAATGTCGGCATAACCCCGATCAAAGCCGTCGGGGTCGTCGATCAGCACAGTCAGGTCCAATTGTATATGGAAGGGCCGAAGAACAAATACTTTAGCTTTCTGGAGGTCGAGCAATTCGAAAGGGATCGAATCATCCCGGAGTCGCCGAATATGCCCGATGCACTCGCCCACCTTCAGGGTCGGCGACTGTCCGAGGTGTTCGCAGCGGAGTTGAAGGGCACACGCGGTGCCCTTGCTGAGTCCGGTCGGCCCACTTCGACCTGGCGCTTTGACCGGATCACCCCTCGGTCGGTGGGGGCGTTTTTATTCTCCTGGCAGATGATCACCGCTGTCGCCGGAGAGATGATGGATATCAACGCCTTTGACCAGCCCGGGGTTGAGCTTGGCAAACAGATCGCCCACGGCTTATTGGGCCAGGACAAAACTCGAAAATTTGCCGATCTCGCTCGCAGCCCGTCGGCGACTGGAACAAAAACGGTGCTTCAGGTGCTTTGATCGTACCCTGATGAACGGCCGCGTCCTCCGCCTGGAGAGGTCCATCCGGGGGGGCGGCAAAGAAGGGGGCGCGGCGAGGGTTGCGCTTTGCATTCAGCGAGGTAATTTGATTAAATGTAACATAGGAAAACCCCTTTAGAGGAATTGTTATTTCGGATGTTCAGCGATGCCATCTTCGATGGTTTCGCTGGCGCCGTTCCGGTCAGTCTGGGTGGCCGGTTATGTGAGCGAGAAGCTCTATGTTGCGGCTGCCGATACGAAGCGAGCGGTCGTTACCCACCGGTAGGTGAGTCGCTGCGTGGGATGTGGAGACGAAGAAGGCGATCATGGCAAAAGACAACACAGTCATCACAGTCATTCGGCCGATGCCTGAAAAGGCGTCCTCGTCGAGAGATGCATGTCTGGTGGTAATTAACGGGGTGGACTTGGGAAAGAAATACCCCTTGTCGCAGGACTCCACGGTGGTTGGCCGATCGAGCAAGGTCGATATTCAAATCGATGAGGACTCCATATCGCGCAACCATGCCGTCATAGAAAACGATGGACAGGAAATTTTCATCCGCGATCTCAAGTCGACCAACGGCACCTACGTCAATGACCGCCAGATTGACGAGCGCAGCCTTCGAGATGGAGATCAGGTCAAGATTGGACGGACGATCTTCAAATTTCTCTCCGGAAGCAATGTCGAGGCTTCCTATCACGACGAGATCTACCGCCTGACGACCACAGACGGTCTGACTCAGGTCTACAATAAGCGCTTTTTTCTTCAGGAAATGGAGCGCGAGATGAGTCGTTGCCTGCGCTATCAGCGCGATCTGTCGCTGGTGATGATTGACATCGACCACTTCAAGCCGGTCAACGATACCTACGGCCACCTGGCGGGGGACCATATTCTGAAAAAATGCGCACAGCGCATTGTGGATTCCATTCGCCGCGACGATATTTTCGCCCGATACGGGGGAGAGGAATTTATTTTATTGTTGCCGGAGATTGAAAAAGAGCATGCCGTAAAGACAGCGGAAAAAATTCGAACCACCATCGAGAGAAAGCCCTTTACCTTCGACAATGTCGATATCCCGATCACCCTGTCGCTGGGCGTTGCAGATATTCGAGAATACGTCGCTCGAGCGGAGCGGGGGCAAAACGCGTCGACGAGTCAGGACGTCAATCCCTTTGCGTTCATCAAACTCGCCGACGACCGCCTGTATCAGGCAAAGGAACAGGGCCGAAACCGGGTCGTCTGGCAGGGATAACAACCGGCGGCAATGACGCACGCACGCCGGTATTGCGTCTGCAAGAAAGAATAAAAGAGAAAATGCTTGGGAGGAATATGCAGGCCAATCGCGGGCTGGATAACGCCCTGAGATTACTGTAGGCGATGAAATTTGATCAAATTGGTTTCCGTGCCTCCGCCGGCCGGAGAGCCCATCACGACAATGATCTCGTCGCCGGTCTTTGCGTCCCGCTGCTCGTACATCAATTGCTCGACGTGCTCCAGCATGCGGTCCGTACTGTGGAGCATGCGAATCTGGTAGGGCTCAACCCCCCAAAATAGTGCCATTTGGTTATATACCCGCTCGTTGGGGGCGCAGGCGAGAATGGGCTTGGTAGGTCGGTAGGTCATCATCAGTCGAGCCGTCGAGCCCGAATTGGTGAGCACCACGATACCGGTGACGTTGAGTTCATCGGCGGCGATGGTGGCCGAGCGTGCAACGGCGTTTGGAAAGGTCTTGAGGTGGCTTATAAACTCTGGCTCTGCGCGGGATCGAAAATCCACACTACCCTCCACCTCCTCGATGATCGACGACATCATCCGCACCGATTCGACGGGATATTTACCGGCCGCTGTTTCACCGGATAGCATCACGGCGTCCGTGCCGTCGAGTATGGCATTGGCGACATCCGAGGCTTCGGCGCGAGTGGGGCGGAAATTCTCGGTCATCGACTCCAGCATCTGCGTGGCCGTGATGGAGATACGGCTCATCTCATTGGCCTTGGTGATGGCCATCTTCTGAAGCATCGGGACTTTTTGGGGTGGCATCTCAACGCCCAGGTCTCCCCGGGCGATCATGATTCCATCGGAGACGGCGATGATCTCATCGAGCTCGGTGATGGCCTGAGGTTTTTCGATCTTGGAGATGATCATCACCTCATTGGCTTGTTCCTTGGGGATCTGAGATCGAAGCTGATGGATATCGAGTGCTGATCGCACAAAACTGAGTGCCACGTAGTCCACACCCAGTTGTAGTCCGAAGGCCAGATCTTCCTTGTCCTTTTGGGTCATGCTGGGGGCTGAGATAGCCGCTGTGGGAAGGTTGATTCCCTTATTATTCGTCAAAATTCCGCCGACCTCGATCACTGTATGGACGTCTGTGTCCTGGACATCGACGACCCGCAGTCGCAGCAGTCCGTCATCCAACAGCAATATATCGCCGGACGTGACGTCGTGTGGCAGGTTCTTGTAGGTCGTCGAAACCTGTTCATGAGTACCCGTAACGGATCGGGAGGTGATGATAAACGGGTCACCGCCGTGGAGTTCTACGGATCCCTCCTCAAAGGTACCGACTCGGATTTTGGGGCCCTGAAGATCCTGCAAAATGGCAACGGGACGATCGAGGTTGGTGGAGAGTTGGCGCACCAATTCATAGGTCGCCTGATGATCCTCGTGGGTCCCATGTGAGAAATTGAGCCG
>SKPJ01000134.1 GCA_007119595.1 Myxococcales bacterium | reverse complement strand
CGTCGGACAAGGCGCGGCGACGAGGCGATGCGATGTAGCATCGTCGAGCGAGCCGCAACGCCGCTTCGACGTGCTCTCGGCGCGCAGACGCTTCACTCAACTTCTGCTCACGGCGTAGTAGCCTTTTGTAAGAAGGAGAATTGCCGATGATCATCCGAAGAAATCGTTGGTTATTGATAGTCGCACTTTTTGTTCTGGGACCGATCGCAGGGGTTGTCGCCGGTGGTTTCGGTGGACCGTTTTTGGTCGAGTCTCTTCAGCCTGGCGATGAGGTGGAATACTCGGAAGTGGTGGTCGAGACCAGTGAAGACAGTAATGCGTCGACACTTGCCTCGAAGCAAGTGGTACTACCCGGTGGAGAGGCAATTGGGCTCGACGAGTTGGCACCGGGCCGGAAGGTGGCCATCGTGGTCATGAAAGACGTCAATTGTCCGGTGTGTCAGCGTCAACTCCGAGGTCTGTCGCAGCGAATCGGCGAGATACAGCGGCGAGGAGCGACGGTGGTCGGGCTCTCCGATGCAAGCCGATGCGCAAATCAGCGATTGATGAGGCGGGCGAACTTGAATTTCCCGGTGGTCGCCGATCCGAATCAGGAGTTGCTGAAGGCCTTTGAGATGAATCTTCCCGATCGGCCTTATGTGATGCCGGGCATCATCTTTCTCGACGAGCAGGGAGATGTGGAATTCGTTCACAAAGGCCGTGCGCCGGGCCAGGAGCGAGCTCAGGAGAGGTTGATTCTTCAACGATTTTGAATGCCATTGGCGTTCGGGGTTGCGTGGGGCGGGCGACGATCGCTATGAGCCGGGGCGGTCCTGACTACTTCCGTTTCCGTGGGGACGGGCGCGATAGTTGGCGAGCAGCTCTTCGATGAGTTCCATCAGGTCTTCGGGATAATAGGGTTTGGGCAAGAATTCGTCGAAACCCTGGCCGAGATAATCGCAACGCTTTTCGTCGACGTATTGAGCGGTGGTGGCGATCATGGGCACGTCGGCATAGTCGGGACGCTCGCGCAGCCAGCCCACCAGGTCCACCCCGGTGGCCTCCTCGCGCAGGGCGATATCGATCAACAAGAGGTCATAGTGGTGTTGGTCGGCCTTCTGGAGTGCTTCGTCGGCGCTGGAGGCGATGGTGACATCGTAGGTGTCAGACAGGGTAAGCTCTAAAAATGTAGCGGTCTCGTAGTGGTCTTCCACCACCAGCAGGCGCGCTTGATCGTCCATGAAATTCTCCTCGCTAAATGGGTCATTCTTCGGGGTTGTGTTCCGGTATTCTTACGGTGAATGTCGTTCCTTTCTCAGGAGTGGAATCCACCGAGATGGAACCCTCCAATAGATCGACTACATGCTTGACCAGGGCCATCCCGAGCCCCGAGCCACCGGAGGTGCCGCCGGCGACGGCGGAGGCCCTTTTGAATTTCTCAAATAGGTGGGGCAAAAAGTCCGGTTCAATGCCGATACCGGTGTCCCGAACCGTCAACACCAACTCCTCGTCGGCAGGTTCCACCAGGACCTCCACAAAACCCTGGTCTGTAAATTTGATGCCATTTTCCACCAGGTTGTAGACGATGCGGTGCAAAAAGCCGGTGTCCGTCCAGAACCAATGAGCGGGGACCGTTGAGGAGAGGCGAAGGTCGATCTCCTCTCGTTCGGCCTGTGGCTGCAACATCTCCACGTCTTGTCGAATCTGTTCCATGACGTCGGAGTGTTGGTAACGCGGGGCCATCTCACCGGCTTCGATGCGCGATATTTCGAGTACGGAGTCCAGGGTCTGGCGCAGTCTGCGTCCGCTGCTCTGGATGAGCCGCACCATCTTGTCGTGCTGGTCGGCGAGGTCGTTTCGTTCCAGCAACTGGGATACGCCGATGATGCTGGTCAGAGGAGTGCGAATTTCGTGGCTCATATTGGCCAAAAAGGTAGCCCGCATATCGGCGAGGCGATCGGACTCCTCTTTGGCCTCTAGCAGAGCCTCTTCGTATTGCTTTCGAGCGGCGATATCACGGCTGATGGTCAGCACCAGAGGGGTCTCCCCGACGGTGAATAGCCGAGAACTGAGCTCGTCTTGTGTCAGTGTCTTGGATCGATCGACGAAGCGCGCCTCCTCGACGGCTTCGCCGGTGTGGCGCAATCGGCGAAGATAAGCTTCCAGGTCGATGGAGGTGGAGTCGACGATGTCCGCCAGGGACATGGTAGCCAATTCCTCGTGTCGATAGCCCAGACGTCGACAGACGGTGTCGTTGACCTCTGTAAAAGGCTTGGGAGCCTTAGCGTCATCGAGTTCGTAGATGAAGAGTCCGTCGCTGGCGCTTTCAAATACGGTGCGAAATAACAACTCTCGCTCCGCCAGGCGACGCTGGATCGATTTTCGGTCCGTGATGTCGAAGAAGGTCAGCACCGCCCCGGCGATGCGATCGTCGGTGGTGCGATAGGGCAGAATTCGGATGATGAACCAGTCTCCGTCGTCGCAGCAAATCTCACGTTCAACGGGCTGTAGATCGTGGAGTACGCCGTGGACGTCTTCTACCAGGTCTTCGTATTGGAGGCGGTGGGTGACGTGTTCGATGGGCCTACCGATGTCGGCGTCGATGAGATTAAAATACTCCTTTACGGGGGCGGTAAAGCGGCGAATATTTAGCGATCCATCTAGAAAAATAGTCCCGATGTCGGTGGAGGCCAGCAGGTTTTGGAGGTCGCTGTTGACGTTGTCCAGTTGTACGATTCTCTCATTGAGCTCCTCATTGACCGTGAGCAGTTCCTCGTTGGTCGATTGAAGCTCCTCCTTGCTGGTCTCCAACTCCTCGGTGGTAGATTGGAGCTCTTCGTTGATCGTGAGCAGCTCTTCATTGGAGGCCTTGAGCTCTTCGGTGGTCGTTTCGTGGCGCTCCACCGTCTGATGTAGTTCGTCGCGCAAGCGTTCGTTTTCCGACTCCAGCTTCCCCAGGAGTTCTTGAAAGGTTGGGTCTGTGGTGGAGAGATCGACGACGGTCTCCGGGACTGTCGAGGAGTCGTCGACGTTTTCGAACAACACCTGAGCATAGCGCTGATCGTCACCGATCTCCGTTGCGGGACGGACCACGATACGCACCTTCAGCTCACGATCGCTGTGCTCAAAACGCATCGCCCCGGTGGTGGAAACGCGACTCTGTTCGAAGGAGTCCGCCAGCGCCATCCGAAGCGGCAGTCGAAGTGACGGAACCGCCTGATCCAACAGGTTGGTCGTTGGTTTCCCCGGGGGTACACGCAATAGATCTTCGAGATTTCCCGAGAGGTGTACGATTTCGTTGTTTTTGTCCACCAGCACAGCCGGTGGAGCATAGCGCTGGCTGAGCAACCGGTGGTGTTGATGGGCGAGTTGGCGCGTCGGAGAATCTCCGGCGTTCTTGCGAGCCATTCGCTGAACCGGTGCCTGAGCGCGACGGTTGGCGTCTCGTGTGATGGGGAGGCCGGCGTCGGCCCCCGGTCGAGCGCGATAAATCCGGTGGGCCTTGTCGAGGGGGACAAAGAGTTCGGTGGCATCTCCCAGAAATTCTGAAGCTCCCAAAAAGAGGAAGCCCTCCTCGTTGAGCGCGTAGTACATGACCTGGAAGACACGATGTTGTGCCTGGCGCTCCAGGTAGATGAGCAGATTTCGGCAACTGATGAGGTCCAGACGAGCAAAGGGAGGATCTTGGAGGATGTCGTGGACGGCGAATAACACGGAGTCACGAAGCGTCTTGCGCACCTTGAATCCACCTTCATGAGCTGTGAAGAAGCGCTCTTTGCGCTCGCTTTCTAGGTCAGCGCAGG
>SKPJ01000299.1 GCA_007119595.1 Myxococcales bacterium | reverse complement strand
TCTCGGGGGCTGCTCATCGCCCAGGCAGGAGACATCCACGAGTCGAAGGTTCTCGCCGCCTACGCCCCCATGCTCGCCCATTCGGTCTCTCGCCGATACCGCCGTCAGGTACTGTCACGCGTCAATTCCGTGGTACCCACCATCACCGTCGACTCCATTCACGTGCGGCAATTTACGCTGGACGGCCAAAAGCTATTCCTGACCCTCGTCGGGAGACCCGGTGTCTATCAACACGTCAGTCTCTACCGCGCGATCACCGGTGTTCGACGGATCTTCGGGCAGAAACCGGCGGCGTAAACCCATTCGATGCGTTCGATTTGGAGCCGATGTCATCCCCCGGTTTCAGGACGAGCGATAGCGAGGGACTGACACTGACATCGCCAGTGGTGCGGTCTCGAAAGCAGCGATAACACTGATGTGTTCGGCTCCAGGTGACGTGGCCTATAGGGGATTGAGCTTCGTCAGATCGAGCCCGCCGGTATAGGAATAGGAGACGTAATTGTCGAACCCGTACACGATCAAACCAAAGGGAATGCTGGCTTCGATCTGATGGGGGCCCGGTTCCACCTCGATATGTGACATCAACATCGTCTGATCTTCGAGCATCTCGTAATCATATTCCATCGGGTCCACCGTTTCTCCGTCGAGCGTGATATCAAAATTCGGTGGTATGATCACCGTAATATAGCTGACGTGATAGGTCGGCGGGGTCAAAAAGGTATACGAGATTCGGTACTGATCTTGGGGCGGAACCAAGAACATCGACGGGTCCCCGGCATGATCGCCCCAGTCGACCTGGTCGAAGACCGTATTCTGACCGCTCATAAAACCAGCGATCGAGATCGGTCGAGTCGCCTCGACAGTGAAGATATTGCGGGTGCCAAACTCGCAATTTTCCCCCTCCCGCAGTTCGAATACACCGCTTTCGGGCTCCTCGGCGAAGTCCGCGCAATGCGAAACTCCTTCTCCACTGGGGGGTAAGACATCGCCGCGGGCCACCGAGATGTCGGCCCTTATCGTCGTCTCGTCCTCTCGGGCGACGAACTTCCAATACGTTCCCTCTCTGGAATTGGGATCGACTTCCGGATTTCGAATCTTATGGGGTGCCAAAACGAAATCGGTTGCCCAGGTTTCCAGCGGAAATAGCTGTGATTCGATATGATCGCAGGCAGGCTGTGTAAATGGAATATTGGTACAGGTATGGGCACCAAAAGCGGCCACCGGTTTATCGGCCACCACCCGGGCTCCCGTAAGGTCGATCACCGGATCTGCACCACCACCGGCGACGTTGAAGACCTCGTGGGGCTCCAAGGTCACCACCATCCGCCCCGTGTCATCGGGGCCACTGATGCCGTCGCCTTCGCGAACCGGATATAATTGATCCTCAAAGCTCTGCCCCTCGTGTTCCGATGCCCGAAGCTGAACCTCCACCGTCGTATCTGGCTCCATGGCTACCACCGACAATGTCGGAGAACGCGGCTCCTCAAGGCGATAATTCGCCCCCCCGGCCCATACGGCGTGGCTCATCATCATATAATTTTCGGTCAATGCACTACTGGGCAGAAGCAAACTCGCGTCATTTGTGTAGTTGTAATTGCAGCAAAAGGGATTGAATTGGTAGGCCACCACGGGTTGACTGGACTGGACTCGATAGGCCGTCGAGGTCACCGTCGTCTCTCCGAAGGGAATATCCCGATTCGGTAATAATAGCGTCAACGTCGCCCCTGGCGGAAGTTCGATATCCTCTATCGGCCCCTGATGAGGTCCACCAATTCGATCGCCATCGGAACTGACGGTCTCCGAATACACCGTCACATACTCGTCTCCCGGATTCGTGCGGTGAGATCGAACCTCCCGCGCCGGAATCGACTCCGCCAACTCTCCCCCTGCGCCCTCGACCTTTACCCGGGCAGTGACATCGGTCTCCGTATTCGCCAACACCACCGCAAAGGGAGGGCGATGTTCGGGATCGACGACCGGATTCCCGTCGGTATCGGTATGCAATAATTGATTGTCCGTCTCGACGGCCCAGTACTCACAGCCCACATAGTCATGGGTCAACTCCGCGATGCCACAGCGATCGAGACAGGCCCCGGCTTCACAGGTCTCTCCCTCGCCACAGGGTGCCTCATCGACGTATTCGTAATCTCCATCACCATCGGAGACACAGGTCTGCGGCTGCTCGCCAGCGTCACAGCGACCGGAGCCCGGCGTACATCGCACCTGTACGCACTCCGCGTCTCGGCAGACTGCCGTACCGGGGCATTCGGCGGGCTCCGTGGCAAATCCATCGCCGTCGCAGACCTCAATGGCCGACAACTCATCGCCCACACAGGCCATCACCTCTCCCGGCGTGCATCCAAGCCCCTGCTCTTGCGTATCTTCTTCATCGCTATTGGCGTCCGGGCCACCCTGGATCTGCCCGTTTGCATCATCACCGATATCGTCGGGCTCTCCGGCGTCGCCCGGCATCAGCCCCCCGCCCTCTACATCGTCATCATCGCATCCAATGACGAAGGGCGCCGCACAGGCAATCAATAATACGGCCGCCCAGATTTGCCAGCCCCTACGCCCTTTCCTTCTCATTCGACACCTCGAAAAAAAATCTCGATTCCGCGCCCGGACGCGCATTGTAGACGACGCTTGAGGCTGATTCCAACCTCCCGCCCCTTCCTCTGTTCGTGGCTCATCCCCTGGGTGTCGTTCTGCTCATCGGTCACTGCGTCGGCGTCCAGGGTTCCACTCCCTCCGGAGGAGCCCCACAGGGATGTCCGCCACGACTGACCCATACCCGGAACTCCTCGAAGTTTTCATTGACCGTCATCAGCACCGTATCGCGCAAATTCTCGGGGTCCTCCCACATTCCACCGCGCTCGGCGAGATCTTCTTCTCGAATCATCCGAAGCCGTCTGTCAGCCATCTCCTCGAGGATGCGAAATTCGTTGTCCATATTGTCAAACCACTCCCCTACCTGTTCGGGGACCGGGGGATGACCCGATATATCTTCCTCGCGAAAGACGGCGTCGTCGATATCGTCGCTAATATTGTCCATTCGCGATCGAAAGGCGGTGGCCGTCTCCCGCAATTGATCGAGTTGCTCCTCGTCATCTCCCCAGATTCCGTCTTCAAAATCGAATTCCCGTTCGGCAAAATCGCCATGGATCTCCTCGATGGCCGCCAACATCCCGCGACAGACCGGATCGCCTGTATCGGCCAACAGCTCCTGTTCCCCTTGCTCCACATCGATATTGGGTCGAAAGAAATCCTCGGTATGATGACCGATCCACCAGAAAATCGCGATCACCGTCAAGAGCACCGCCACGGCGACGATGGCAGTCCGTATCTTGCGCCTTCGCTCCACGCTGTCCAACTGCCCCAGTACATCCTGGAGATCATCATCGGGCTCGCTCTGATCGGCCGAATTGTCGTGCTCTTCGCTATTACTCATCAATTTCCTCGCGGTGAGGGTTCGCGATCGGTTCACCGATTCAACATCATAACCCCTGTGCGTTCTTCCCCGTACCACAGGGCCCGCCACTTGCACGTCATGCCCTTGAGTACCTCGATACGGTTGTCAACCCTCGATGGGCGTGCTATGTCGGCCACTCTCAGGTTTCGGTCCATCTCATATCTCCCATGGCGGGGTCTGACCCGCGAATAATTCCCGAACCGAACCCGTTGTATCCGGCGATGGTGCGGCCGCGCAAGAGCCACCCTATGCGCGCCGATCGCATCGACTCGAGCAGTGCCGAGGTCGTAGACTCAGCGAACCACAAGGATGTTCCCGTGAATACAAGGATCTTTTTGAAGCGCCACCTCGACGCCACGGATGAAGAAGTTCCGCGGCTCATCGATATGGCCACCGACTCCCTCTCCCACGGTACGGACTATCCTGGCGACGGGGGATCTGACGAGCGCTTGTGGCGCTATCTTCAATACCCCTACTATCTGGGGCTCTTCGCCCAGAGCGTCGTCGCTGCCGACGGCATCTCGGCGCATGTCAAAGAGAAGCTTTGCCACGCCGTCCTCCAGGTCAATATGCACCTCGAGCGGGGGCAGGAGCCGGGGCCGGGGCTCTTTCAACTCACGGCCTGGCTGGCCAACGCCGGCCTCCTGAGTCACGAGGACTATCTGGGTCTTCGTAAGGGCATCATCTGGCTTCCCCGCCTGACCGACAATTACGTGGAATCCACGGATTTCATTTTGCCCGCCTGCGACGGGGTCTTTAAAGATCCCCAGATCGAGCGGGAACAGATGATCGAATTGATCTTGATGATCCTGACCGCCAAAGAGGCCATCGGCGACCAGGGGCGCATCATCTTCAACCACCTCATGGAGATGAATGTCCTCAACAAAAGTCTCAAGCGCGAAGTCTGCCAGATCGTGGTCGAGGAGGCGATTCCCTTTCCCCGCGGGGGCTACGAACACCCACTGGAGACCAGCGATCAAGAACAAGATCGGCTCTCCATTCGCTTTCTCCCCGGTGGCGTACGACGCCTGGCTGTCGTCTGGCTGGCACGGCTCGGAAAGGACCCCCTGGAATTGCTCAAACGTCTGCTCAAGCCCAATACCGTGCGCGGCCACGGCGGAGATCACGTCGCCAGTGGCGCCCTCGATCTTCTCAACGAACGGTGGGAAAAAATCGAAGAAGAGGTCCGCCTCGAGCTGCTCAAGAAGGCGGCCAGCCTACCCGATACCTCCGTGCGTAAACGAGCCTATATTCTGGGCGAAAAATTCTTGGGCCTCGACTTTCTTCGCCAGGCCCTCGACGACAAGGCCAAAAGCCTGCGTGAATGGGCTGAAAAACGCCTCGAAGTCCGCGATCAAGGTGAGCATCCGACCACCGAGGAGCTGACCCGGGAGTTGGCCGAACAACTCGAGGATTAAGTCTCCCCCACCATGCCCACCTGGACCGTCAAAGCGGACCGGCGAAAGGCCGATCGCTCACAGATCATCGAACGTCTGCGCTCGATGGAGGACACCATCGAGGGACTGACCCTGTATGAGGTCGATCCCCAGCTCCTCGAAATGACCGACGATGAGCGCAATTTCCGCGATTTTGCTCCCGTCATGCATCTGTCCCACGACGAAGTCGGCGCTCTGGAAGTCATCGCCGAAGAGCTACTCTTGGAATTCGGATGGCTCATCGATCTCGCTCCCACCGCTTAAGAGTTATTCGCTTTCTCTCCATCTTTTCTTATCTCGGACAGACGACGATGGTCGACGAAGCTTCGATTCAAAACTATTGCTCACCACAATCGAGTATCGAGGGCGTCGACGGCGATCTCATCAAGATTTTTTTCAAAGACGAACTCCCGCCGATCGGTGCCGCTGTCGCCATTGCAACGCCCGATAAATATCGCGCCGAATCCCCTCATTATGCCCTCTGCAAGCGCCACATCGGGGCACAACGAATCGAGGCATGGCTGCCCATGGCCCCCGCCTGGGTGGAGGCTGGAATCTCGGCAACTCCAACCGACATACCCGCCGGTTTTGCCTTGCCCCGGGGCAACTCCATTGCACTCGATCCAACACTGATAAAGCCACTCGCCGACGGCGACGTACCATTGTGGCCCAAAGTCCCCGATTGGAGCGCCTTAAGCGGCGGAAATCAACCGTTGCCAATCGGTATCGAATCTCTGGATGCCATCAGCCCCGTATGCCGTGGGGGCCTCAATTTGATCATTGACACCTCTGCTGACGCACAATCATCGCTCCGGCTGACTCAAGAAATCCGCGAGCACCTCGACCCGAAATCGAGCCTCGTGTCCACATCGCGAACCGAAGACGAGATATCACTCGATACCGAACAACACTGGCGTATCAATCCCGGCAGCGAGCTGCCTTCGCAGATTGCATCCCTTCACATTGCGATCGCCATGGCTCCCGTATTGCGCCGCTCATCACCCAGTCTCGCCGTGGTCGAACTACCGTCCCTTCAGCCCCCGACCAGCGACGCCGGGCCCGCACAAGAGCCGACAGCTCCTCAGGGACTTGCGGAGATCATCGAGCGGCTGGGACAACATCTGGTCTCCACGACCGACGCCGAGCTTACGAGTATACTGATTTTGCGCATCTCCCAAGATCTTCCCGGTCTCGGCGATATCATCGACACCCTTCGGCTCGGCGACGTCGATGCCACGCTTTTCATCGACCACGAGGGTCGCTACGCACCGCGCCAATCCAGCTCTCGCGCCGACCTGGACGAAGCAGCGACAAAGCGACGAACCGTGCACCTGCAGACCCTACAGCTCATCGAAGACGCCCACCAAAGGGCAGCGCTGCTCGGCGAACAAGAACTCAACAACGCCGAACAACTGGCCTTGCAATCCGTCGACCTTCTGCGCCCAAAACTTTGAAATCAATAAAAAAGCCCCGATGGTCATGGCGACCATCGGGGCTTTCTTTTGTCGCAACCGCCATAGGTGCTTAGGCCGCCGCTTCGCGCTCCTCATTGAAGAGATCTTCGATGAGATCTCCGTACTCCTCCATGACGATACGACGCTTTAGCTTCAACGTCGGCGTCAACATATCATTTTCCGGGGTCCATTCCTCATCGATGAGCTCAAACTTTTTGGGCTTCTCATAGCCCTTGATGCCGGAGCTGACGCGCTCGATCTCATCGCGGAACAACTGCTGCACGTCGTGATGGTCGAGCATTTCTTCGCGGGCAATATTGTGCTCTTCACACCAGCTCGTCAGTGATTCCTCGTCGACGACGATCAGAGCGACATTATAGGGTTTATTGGTTCCCTCGATCATCACCTGATTGATAAACGGCGACAATTTGAGCTGCTCTTCGATGGGGCCGGGCACCACGTATTTGCCGTTCTCCAGCTTGTACTGCTCTTTGACCCGGCCCAGAATCCACACAAAACCATCGCTGTCGATACGTCCAAGATCACCGGTACGAAAGACCCGATCATCGCCGAGTGCTTCGGCGGTCTTGTCCGGAAGGTTGTGATATCCCTGCATGACGTTGGGCCCACTCACGCAGATTTCGCCGGTCCCTTCCGGATAGCCCTCCACGGGATCGATGGTGACCTCCACACCGGGAATCGGCTTTCCGACGCTCCCGATCTTGCGGTTGTTCGGATAGTTGCAGGTGACGATGGGCGACGTCTCGGTCAATCCGTATCCCTCGTAGACCGTGATATTGAGATTGTCGATAAACTGCGCCACCTCGGGACTCAGTGCTGCTCCCCCACTAAAGGCGTATTTGAGTCGGCCACCGAAACGATCGCGAACTTTGGAGAACACCAGACTGTCATAAAAGCCGTTCATCATATCCGTGAAAAAGCCCGGTGTCCCACCGGCGTCCTCGATTTCCCGAATCTTTTCCGCATTCGCCAATCCCTTGTCGAATAGCATCTTCTTGATGCCTCCTTCGGCCTCCATCTTCTTGTGCACACCGTCGTAGATGCGATTGAAGATCCGGGGTACGCTAAACAAGAGCGTCGGTCGCACTTCACCGAGATTTTCGATGATCGTGCTCACGTCTTCCACGATCCCCAGCGATGCTCCCATCGCGAATAGGCAGTGCAATTCGACGACCTGTCCGAAACTATGCGCCCAGGGCAAAAACGACAGGCTCACATCGTCGGTGCCAATCTCGAGCAGACCGCGCACGCTGTTGACGTTGCTCATGATATTTCCGTGGCTGAGCAATACGCCTTTGGGATTTCCCGTCGTTCCCGAGGTGTAGATAAATCCACAGAGATCGTCGGAGCTGGGACTGACCGCCTCGGCCGGTTCTTTTTTCCCATGCTCGATCAGCGTCTCGTAAGAGTCCTCGGAATCGGCGGGACCGTCGAAATAGACCACCCGTTCCAGCGTTTCAATCTCGTCGATAAACGACTGCACCTGGTCGTAGATCTCCTGATTGGCCACCAAGACCACCTTGGCCCCACTGTCTTCGATGATATATTTCCAATCCTTGGCGAGCTGGGCTTCGTACATCGGGCAGTATTTGGCAGCCAAGCTGTACGTGGCGTAAGCACCGACCGCCCATTCCACGCGATTGTTGGCGATCACTCCAACCGTATCTCCTTTTTCGACCCCCATCGAAGCCAGAGCCCCTCGAAAATGGTTGACCAGCTCCCGGAACTCCCCGTAGGTCGTCCATTGGTACTGACCGGAAATTTTGGTACCGAACAGTGGCTGATCGCTGAATTTTTCCGTGCTTTCATCGAAGATTTCGACGAGATTTGTAAATTCTTCCGCCATGGGTCATCACTCCTATGCGAGTAGACATGCCGAAGCGACTCGAAGAGATGGCCTTGCGGCTTCATTCATCGCTTCACGGCCCGATTTATTGCTCACTACATCCGTTGACTGGCGCGCACACTAGCCCGCTCATTGTCCCGGTGCAAGGGCCCAACAAGTGAACGGTCCACGACTGTCAACCCCAGCGAATGGGAGATCTCTGTGAATGCTAAGTCGAATCATCAACCACTGCATCTTCTGAAGGAAGGGCAATCGCTGTTCAGCGCGGGACGAGTGCGAAGAGAGAAGGGACAATGGTGGATCTACAATGCATTTACGGACCTCGAGCTCGATTTCGCCGCCACGTCCGGGGCAAATGACGACCTCGTGGAAGGCGCACTGATACGGGTTGGTGGCCATCTCCGGGATGATCTCTTTGTCGTCGAGTGGTTTTGCGTCGTTCATCAACCCTACAGTGATCCCCCGCCGCTGCAAGACGAGCGCGGGCTTCCAATTGGAACCTGTCTGCGCGCTCGGCATCACCTCAATCGCCGCATTCATCGATTCTTCGATCAGCGATCGTTTCTTGAGGTCCAGACCCCGGCCTGGGTCCGAGCTCCCGGTACGGATCCCCATATCGAGCCCGTGCGCGCCGACTTTCAGCACGGCAGCGCTCCCGAGGATCGCCAAACCGGCTATCTCCATACTTCTCCAGAACTTTCGATGAAGCGCTTGCTCAGCGCCGGCGCCGGGCCGATCTATCAACTGGGCTCCGTGTGGCGAAACGGTGAGGTCACGCCGCTTCACAACCCCGAATTCCAACTGCTGGAGTGGTATCGTCCCTGGAGAGCGATGGAGGCTATCATGGCCGATGTCGAGCAACTGGTCGGCTCGATTCTCGACGACCAGAGCGGTCGCCCCGTGGAAGCCCCCTTTTTGCGCATCACCATGCGTGAACTCGTCGACCGTGCCTGCGGATTTGATCTACTGGAAGCCCTCGACGCCGACTCATTGCGGCACCAGATTCGCCGACGAAAACTCCTCTCCGATCGGGCGATGAGTCGGGCCCGATGGGATGAACTCTTTTACTCGCTCACCGTCTCTCATCTCGACCCCTATCTGAGCACCATGGGTCCCGTCTTTGTCACACACTGGCCCAGCCCCTTGGCAGTCCTCGCAAAAAAGGACGACGACGACCCACGCGTCGCCCGACGCTTTGAGCTGTACGTCGACGGCGTTGAACTGGCCAATGGCTTCGGGGAACTCACCGATCCAGACGAACAATTGGAGCGCTTCGTCGACGACAATGCCACACGGCGACTGCTGAACCTCGGCGAACTCCCCGTCCCTCGGGCCTTTCTGCGAGCACTAGAATGGGGCCTGCCTCCCAGCGCCGGTGTCGCACTGGGGGTCGACCGACTTCTGGTCCTCGCCACTCCCGATGCCTCTTGCCTGCTCGATATCAACCCCTTTGCGTTTTACCGCGACGTCGACGGCATTCAGTGGCCTTAAACACCTCTCGTTGCATTGTGCCCGCCCCGCCATTAAGGTTCGCGCCGCGTCTACTTTCTGGTGCCTTTTCATCCGCCCAATCCCCTCGAAACCAACGGAAGAAGACTCATGTCCGAAAAGCTCGAGTCCTGGCCCTATCGCGAAGCATCGAAGATCATCGATCATCTCCAACGCGCCCAATCTCGGAGCGCCAAAGGTCAATCCGACCCCGTTCTATTCGAAACTGGATTCGGCCCCAGCGGTCTTCCCCATATCGGAACCTTCTCCGAAGTAGCTCGCACCAATTGGGTCTGCCGCGCCTTCTCCGAACTCAGCGGCCGGCCCACCAAGCTAATCGCGTTCAGCGACGATATGGACGGTTTGCGAAAGGTTCCGGAAAATATTCCCAACGGCGACATGATCGCCGAGCATCTCGGCAAACCACTATGTGATATCCCCGATCCCTTCGGCGAAGAGGAGAGCTTTTCGGCGTATATGAACGCAAAATTGCGCTCTTTTCTCGATTCCTTCGACTTCCAATACGAATTCGTCTCCTCCAAGGACCACTATCGAGGCGGCGTCTTCAATGATGGGCTGCTGCGCATCCTCGAATGCTATGAAGAGGTGCGAAACGTAATCATCCCCACTCTCCGCAACCCCAACCGCGACGAGTGGAGTCCATTTTTCGTCGTCTGTGAAAACTGCGGCAAGGTCAACAATACCCGAGTGACCGACGTTCATCCCGAGGACGGTACCGTCTCTTACGTCTGCGATCAGTCCTTTCGCGGCGCCGAAGCCTGTAACCACTCCGGTACCGTCCCCGTCACCGATGGACATACCAAGGTGGGCTGGAAGGTGGACTGGGCTCTTCGGTGGTACGTATTGGGCATCGACTACGAGATGTATGGAAAGGACCTCATCGAGTCCGCCGACCTATCGAGTAAAATCGTCCGTGCCCTCGGCGGGGAACCTCCGGCGGGGATGTTTTATGAGATGTTCCTCGATGAAAACGGGGCCAAAATCTCCAAAAGCAAGGGAACCGGTCTCTCCATCGACGACTGGTTGCAATATGGGCCACTGGAAAGCCTTGCCTGGTTCATCTTCAAAAAGCCCGAAAAGGCCAAAAAGCTCTTCTTCGAGGTCATTCCACGCTCCACCGATCAATATCTGGAAGCCCGTAGCGAGTTCGGCGACACCACAGACGACACCGAGCGCCTGGATAACCCGGTTTTCTTCATCGAGTCCCAATCCATCGACACCGGTGAAGAGATCACCTATCGATCCGGGATTTCTTATTCGATGATCCTCAACCTCGTCAGCGTCCTCAACACCGACGACCACGACATCGTCTGGGATTATCTGCGCCGCTACGATGATTCCGTCGACGACGACGCCGAAGTCATCGACGATCTCATCGATCGCGCACTTCGCTACTACCGGGATTTCATTTTGCCCACCAAGGAGTTTCAACTCCCCGATGAAGAGGTGATGGTCGGCGTCGAGCAGTTGCGCCAATTCCTGGCGGAATATGACGGCGACGATCCCGAAGAAATCCAGAGTGCCGCCTACCGCGCCGGCAAAGACAACGATATCAAACTCGGCAAGTGGTTTCGTTCCATGTATCGCCTATTGCTGGGACAGGATCGGGGGCCCCGTCTGGGAACCTTTATTCACCTCTACGGAACCAGGGAAACCCTAACTCTTATCGACGAGCGACTCTCCGAAAGACAATAACGCAGGGAAGTCTTTGTGACCTCGATGTGTTTTTTATAGCAGCCGGCGACACGCCGCCTGAAAAGCTGTCAAAATAGTCGACCAGAATTGGTCCAATGAGGGTTTTCGATGAGTAAACGAGACAAATCCGTCGTCGATCTCGACGCACATCGCCCGATTCCGGCTCTTTTTGAGGGATTGTATGGAGATCTTCCTCCCGGCGAACCGATCGAGCAAATCGATGCCATCGTCGAACGCAACGACGCCGCGGAGTATATCAAGACCCTCAATCCCCACTCTCTATTCCGCCTTATCAAGCGAGCTGGCTTTGACCAGGGCATCGATCTCATTCCCTATACCAGTCCCGATCAACTCCAGATTTTTTTGGACCTCGATTGCTGGTCAAAAGACCGTCTGTCCCCAGACCGAATGGCGACCTGGCTCTCCGTGCTCATCGCCGACGCCGACGACGAGCACTTCCACCGTGCCCTCCGCGACATCGACCCCGAGGTGATCGCCCTCTTTTTCAAGAAAAACTTCCGCGCCGTCGAGGTCATCGAAGATGAAGAAAGCCTGGTCGACTTACCCGAACATGCCGAGCTCAGCCCGGACAACGCCTATGCACTTGTCTATCCGGAAGACGAGGACACGGCGGCATTGATGCGAGCACTTGTCGACCGGCTATACCACGTCGATCAGGGCCTGGCGTGGGCTCTATTTGAGGCTGTGCGTTGGGAATTGACGGCTGAGATGGAGGAACGGGCCTACGAATTTCGCACCAGTCGCCTCGAGGAATACGGCTTCGTCGAACGCACAGAAGCACTCGCCGTGTACGCCACCATCGACCCCGTGGCCTTTCGCCGACGCTGGGAAAATGGAGATATGGAGAACAAACCGTCCATCGATCCTCCCGAGACCCTGCAGGTTCCGGCAGTGGTCACCGAGAATGTGGACGAAGAATTTTATTTTTTTACCGTGCTCAACTCCATGCAAGACGACGACATATCGCGCCTCGGCGCCGAGCTCGTCACCTTGACCAATCGCACCATGATCGCCGATGGCATCGAACCCGGTGAAATCGAGACCGGCCGTGAAGTCGTTCGCCGCACCGCCGGGTTTTTAAGCCTCGGTCTGGACTTTCTCGCCAGAACCGATGACGCCACTGCGCGCCGCGCCCTGCGAACCATTCCACTTCGCGAGATCTTTCGCGTCGGCCACTCCATTACGGAAAATCTTCAGGACAAAGCCCGTTCGCTCGATGATCGCCCCACCCTTTCACTGATCGAAGGGGTTTCTTACTCGCTGCTCAATCCCGACGAAACGGCGCTATTTGAAGCCCTCTCCGATGTCCGTCCCACCTTTGCCCGCGATCGTCACACATTCGAACTCTTTCAAGATCAAGACCAGATCGACCGTGCGGCATTGCGTATCGGCCTCGTTGCCTTCAAACAATTGTGGCTCTTCGGCGTCGCCAACCGAAGCGTCGAGAGCCTCGCTAATCTGGTCTACGAGGGCGCACTATTAAACGATCCCGATGCTGTCACCTTCGACGTCTTCTTCGCCACCGCCCTGGCAACCCATCTGTTGACCGAAGAGTCGGCCCTTCGAGGCCTGACATCCCACGAATTGGACGAACTATCTGCCGCCCTTCGCGACCACCCCTGGGAGGACGATCCCCTTCAATTTTTCGAGCCTCTCATCGGTCCCATGCTGGTCGAACTTCCCGCCGAGGCCACAGGCCTCGTCACGCGATGGCTCGACGAAACTCTCACATGGTTGGTCGATGAACTGGCCCCCGTCACCGACTACGTCGGCCCCGAGCCCTATGCCGAACTCCTCCTCGTCGCCCACCCCAAGAAATAAGTGAAGACCGAATGGCAAACTCGGTCCTCTAGTGAGAGGGCATCCGGAAACTCCGGGTTCGAGCAGGGGCGAGAACATTTCGATGAAGTTCGTATTCTCGAATCCCGAGGCATATCCGGAGGATACGTCGAGCGGTGAGAGAATTCGAAATTCGC
>SKPJ01000602.1 GCA_007119595.1 Myxococcales bacterium | reverse complement strand
TCCGGGCGTGTAATTGGCGGACCACGAGATCTGGAGTCACGCGATGAATCCCGTAACAATCAAGGATGAGGATCGTTTGATATTTCGGCGAACGGCAATGGCATGGGGACTCGCTGTGCTATTGGGGGCTTTGGTCGGATGCACCAACTTGTCCTTATTTCAGACCCCGGAGGTCGTCGAGGAAGACGCCGTTTCAGCCGGCGGGGGCGTTACGGTCACCAAACATTACGGAAGACATTTTGATCTCCACGAACGCAACCCGGAGTGGATTATCGCTCCGAACGTCAATATTTGGTATCGCAAGGGGGTCCGTGAGGGATTGGAGATCCAGACGATGTTCTGGCTGCCGCTGGGGCTACAAGGCGGGGCCAAATATCAACTGGTCGGCGAAGCGGGCGTTCCCGGAGCGCAAATGGCGATCGGAGCTAATGTCGGCTACATCAATATGAGGGATAATAAAGACGATAATGCTGAAACTCTCCACATGACCGATATCTACATACCGCTACATACGGGGTATCGATTTTCTGATTCATTCGCAGGTTATGTAACGCCCCGATACATCCTGCGGATACTGGCAGGGGAACGAAGCGATCGCTGGCATACCATCGCCGCCAGTGTCGGAGTTGCCCTTGGGAAGGACACCCAGGTCCACCTGGAGTTTACTCCGGGCTTCGATATAACCCATCGATTGACGTTGTTTACCGGTGGATTCGGCGTCAATTTTTGAGGCGTTTTGCTCTCGCTCTCATCGCGTCACAGTCTGAAAACGTCGGCGGGGAAAGTATAAGGGAATCATCGTTGGATCGAGGCCGGATCGTTGCCCGAATTGAGTTCAGTGGATGTACTGTATTCGTCCAGTACTTCCACATGTGGACCATCACCCCATACGATCTCGCCGAGATACCAGAAATGGTCGGTGTGCGTGATTTGGCGTGTCCATTGGCCGTAGATATTGCCATCGAAATAAACTGTGATGGTGGCCTCCGAGGCGCCGTAGCCCATATCATTGTAGTAGTGGACACCGACTCGGTACGCACTCCCGTGCATGGGTTCGGAATGGCTGATCGTCTCCGGAGAGTCCCCGTACAGGCTGTCAATATCCAACGTCGCCATGCCGTGACTTCCCCAGTCCTGGTAGGGGTTCATCCAATAGACCGAATCGTCTGAACCCCACTCCACATTGATGGAGGGGTTTAGGTAATGGATGTCCAGATCAGTACCGATTTGCAGATTTGAGTCGGGACCGCCATAGGCATCGTTGACCTCCTCGGAATACCAACTCAATTCGATGAAGATATCACCGTCGGAGACGACATCGATCTCTACGAGAGCGGAATTGCAACTGGCGACACCGGCCTCGTCGAAGACCACCAATTCCACCAGATAGGTTCCCATCAGGTCGACGTGCAAAGTGGGATCGGCGACGAAGGGGTCTGGCTCCAATTGAGTCAATGAGCCTGCAGGGTGACCCAGAATCGACCACTCGTAGCTCAACTGGGAGTCGTCGTCGGAAGTGGAGCCATCGCTGCTGAAATGGATTGTATCCAGGGGCTCAGCATCGAGGGAGGATTGGAAAGGGCCTGTGCCATTGACGTTTGCTCCGGCTGAGGCGACCGGACATTCGGTATCGACCCCGGTTCCGATCAGGCTGATGTTCAACTCCGGGACTGCGGCGTCGTTGCTTTCGATAACTAATGCTCCGCTATTTCCGCTGGTATCGACCGGACTGTATTGCACGGGAATCAATAACTCCTCGTCTGGTGCCATCGGATGCGGTCCCTCGGGCAGGGAGTCCGGCAGCGCCGCATCATCCAGGGAGAACACGCCACCGTCGTCGTCACCGAAGTGAATCGATTCAATCGAGACATCGGCGGTCGGCGAACAATTGTAGATGTGAAGATACTTCGTGGTGGTATTGTCGATGGATGCGCTTCCAAAGTCGACGGTGTCGCCGGGAATGGCCGCCACACAAGGCGGACCCGAGGGCTGCTCTGATTCATTGCAGGTGACATCGTCATCGCCGTCGCACTCCCAGACGCCGTCGCCATCGGCGCAGGAGGTTCCGGGCTCCGCATCAAGCGTCTCCTGGCCGCCACAGGCATTGGTGTCGTCGGCGTTGGCCTCGTCATTGGCGCCATTATTGTCGCCATCATTGACGTTGGGACCGGAGTTGCCTCCGTTGGGACTGTCATTTTCGCCAGTGTTAGTAGCGATCTCGCCATTATTGCCTTGGCCATTGTTAGACTCGTAGCTATTGGGCTCGTCGTTGCCTCCGGGCTCTATATTGTCACCTGCATTTCCGTGATTGGGAGTTCCGGCGTTCGAATCATTATTCGCCGAATCATTGTTACCCGCATTTGGGCCTTCTTCGATATTCATCCCATCCGGGTCGACACAGACGCCGTCGTCAACCGAGCACACCTGATCGGAGGGGCAATCCTCGTGGGCCGTGCAACTGTCATCCATTGCCGAGTCACAGCCCGCAAGGACGAGCCCCCAGCAGGCCACTATCGCCAATAGGGAGGTAGTCTTCGCTCGAAGCCCACTGGAATATGGAAATTCAATATGATTCATCGAGAAATCACTCATTTTGTGCCTCTGGGAAAAGCAGAAAATATTCATTTGGATACTTACTTGATGGGAGCCGGTGCCGCATGTGAATCAAATGACGAAGCGCTTAAATCGCGGAGGATATTATCCAGACCAACCAGTGATAGTATAAAATTGATTGGCACTCAAAACGACCGCAGTGATCTATGAGCAATCGACGACCGAATAGAAAGAGTCGGAGTGACCGCCAGGACAGGAATATCCTGAACTCCACGATACCGAGGGTATCTGCTCCGTATCCCCCAATGACCCTCGTTCAGTCGCCCAAAAATGGCGACGCTTAGACGGTGCGATGCAAAACGAATCCGACGAAGGGCTCGTGCTGCTCGTTGACCCAGGATTCGACCCGATCCAATTCCTCGAGTTTTCTATCACAGATCTGTACCGAGTCTCTGTAGTGTTGGAGATGGTCCACAAAGTCCTCCACGGAGAGGACGGTGGGGTAAATATCAGCGAAGAGGTCGGAACGGTCGTCCAATTCAGTAGCGGTATAAGTCGGAATATCTTCGGTGATGGGAGCATCTTGATCGACGAGCATGAAAAAACGCAGCTCCGAGGCCTTATACTGGACGGGAGTCTCTTGGGACGTCGGCACCGGTCCCGGTGAGGGCTCTTTTGACCCGAAGAGCTTTTTCAAAAAACCAAGTGGAACCATTGCAATTCAACCGTCTGGAGTGGACTGCTTATCACCATCGAAAAAGTGGATCATATGAACGGTGTCGTTGGATCGTTATAGGCCAAATCACTCTCTTCGAGAAACTCCCAATTAATAGCTGGGGCGAGATAAAGAGAGAGAATTGTCCGGCCGGCGGTGTTCGAGTCAGTTTCGGAGACGGTGACACACGGAAGCGCTGAAGGTTGGACGCAAAATCGCGGTGCGCTGAGTGCTGAACTCGGTGCGCTGAGCGCCGAACTCGGTGCGCTGAACGCCCGAGCGCGAAAGATTCCGCTAAACTACGCTGTGGGCGCGGAAAATAGTGCGAGCCGCCGTGGTCATGTAGTTCGACCCCGCGAATCTCGCACAGACGAGTCGTGGCGCAGCCTATAACAATGAGCAGTTTTCGCCGAACCGCCCTCACACCGGCTCGGCGAAAAGTATCTATCTCTTCTTGATTCGAATCGGTGCGCGGTGAGAAGTGAGAGACGTGACGGCCCTTACTGATGCCACGTCCATCGAG
>SKPJ01000525.1 GCA_007119595.1 Myxococcales bacterium | reverse complement strand
TCCTACTGTGGTCGGTAGGGTGTATTGGCGGGGCTTCCGATCCTAGCTCCGACACCGAATTTTCCGATCTCGACACCGATGCCGGAATGGAAGGGGATATCCATGATGGCGATACCCACATCAGCTCCGACACCGGCGAGATCGACGCGCGCGACGCATCAGAAGACATAGAAACCGGCGACGTCAGCCCTCCCGAAGACACTCGAGATACAGGTGTCGATACCGATGTCGACACAACCCCTTTGCCGACTCCCGACGACTGGGACTGCGCTCCCGATCTTCCCCTTGATGCCGAACGCTATGCCGACCTAAAAGAGCTGGATGCTACGGAGTTTTCCATCCAATTGCAGCAGCGGGTCGACAACCACAACGGTCGCGGTTACGACGCGGCCCGCACCTTTATGTTTGAAACACTCGAGGTCCGCGACGACGGAAAGCTCGAGTGCGTCTACACCCATGACCGAGTGGAACCAGACGGCACCAACCTTCCGGGCGGTCTATTCAATACGGAGCATACCTGGCCCCAGAGCCGCGGTGCCGATACCGAACCGGCTCGAAGCGACGTCCATCACCTCTTTCCCGTCGAGATTCACGCCAACAACGAACGGGCCAATTACGAATTCGGCCACGTAGACTGTGACGAGTCATCGTGCCCCTGGCACCGCGACGGCTCCTTTTTGGGCCCCAGCGCCGACGACGATCGCGATCCGATCTTCGAGGTCCGCCCGGAGCGCCGCGGCGATATAGCCCGCGCCATCTTGTACTTCTCGCTGCGCTACGAGGAGCCGGTCTCACCGCAGGAGGAAGCCGTATTGCGCCAGTGGAATTGCGAAGACCCTCCCGATGACTACGAGCGAAACAGAAACGACGCCATCGAGGGCTTTCAGCAAAACCGCAATCCCTTTATCGACCGACCGGATTTCGTCGATCGCATCGAGTTTTTTTGAGCAGCCAATGCCCAGACATTGGTGAGTTCATCGAGGATGGTGGCGACGCACGTCGGCGCTTTGGATAGATCTGCGACCACTAGACCAATTTGAAGGAGGGATTCTACGCAAGCGCCCGCAAGCGTCTCCTTTCTCCCCTGGATCTCCCCCAAATAAAAAAGCCGCTTTTCACGTCTTTTACCGTTAAAAACAAACTAACCATAAAAACAATGTTAACATTTATACGGTTTAATACGTGAAAAACATTTCTAGATGCAGGCGTTGACACATTAGCAACTGTGGGGTTATGGTCATCTCAAGCTGAGGTCAACCTATAATCTGACCGGGAGCGGCAGACCCTACAGGGTGCAATTTATCACAGGTAATATATGCACTAGATCTCTTGCCATTCGTGCATGAACTGGTGCAACCTATACCCTGATGTCGTGTTATCTATTGCGACATATCGGGCTGCAAAACCTTTGGGTTTATGGTTTCTTTTCAAGTCTTTATGTGGTGTTAGCAATGACAGCCTAGACTCACCATACTTGAGTCAAATCATCGGGCTGATAATGTATATACAAGACAAGCAGTACGGAAATGACCTCCAGTAATAATAGCATAAAAGTTCAGGGTTCCACTGAGGATAAAGAAGTCCTTCGTGACGGGCCACAGACCGAAGCGGATGCTCCGTCTAACGATAGACCGGAGTTTGAAGATGAGCCCGAGGTCGACGAGGAGCAGCAGCTTCGAAAACACCTCGAAGAGGACCCGGACGATATAGAATGTTGCCAACGCCTGGCGACATTGCTCCGACAGCGAGATCAGAATTTGCAGGCCTTCAAGGTTCTCGATCAGGGGGCAATGGCGTGTGTGGAGCACGGTCGTATTTCCCACGCCATCGAGTTGATGGAGCGAGTGCTCAGCCTTTGGCCAGAGTGCACCCAGGCTCATATGAAGATCGGCAAGATCTATCTTCAAGAGGGGCAATATCGAGAGGCCGCAGAGTCCATCGGCAAGGCCTTTGATGGTTATCTCGACCAAGGGGATTTCGACAAATGTGCTCAGGCCTTGGAGGTGATCGAGCAGATCGAGCCGGAGGGCATCATATGCACGATAAAGCGCGCCGAGTTGACGGCCCAGAAAGGAGACATTGATCAGGCGCTGGCCCTGTTTCGAAAAGGTGCCGAAGCGCTGGAAAATGATGGCCAGCGCCAAGACTTTCTCGAAGTTGGCGAGCGAATGCTGGAGTTGGATCCGACACTCGGTGACATTCGAGCCAAGGTCGGCGAAACGCTTATCGCTGAGGCCCACGCCTTTGTCAATTACGGCCTCTTCGACAAGGCGGTCAAGGCCCTGGCCCGGGCCATTCGATACGATCCCAACCAGGTTGAAACATACCTGACGCTGGCCCGGGTTCTCGTACAAGGCGGCCGGCGCGACGACGCTGTCGATATGGCGATATTGGCCACTCACAAGGTCGAAGGTGATGCTCAAAAACGAGAGCTTCTGGACCTGATATGGGAATTGACCGGGGACCATAAACAGGTCGAAAACCTCGCTGAAGAGATGGATATCAATCTTGGTGAGGACGCCAGTCAAGGCTGGCCCTTTCCCGACGAAGTGCCGCAAGAACTGGGCAATGAGGAGACGTCGCCGGTTCATTGTACAGGCGATTTTTCACCGGATGTTCAGGAGGCGACCAGAGAGAACGGCCCGCTCATCGGAGGCTCCTCGGTGGTCAACAACCTGGTCTCCCTGCTGTCGCTGAGCGCAAGAGCGACGAAGACGAGGTGTCTGACGTTATGCGAACAGGGAGAGAACAGGGCCGTTGCAGAGATCATCGTATCTCGGGGCCGAATATGCCTCGGAGTTCGGCTTCAAGGCGAATTCTATGTGGGGGAGGAGTTTGAACAGCGGCCGCCGAACCTCGTCGAAAAGCTCGAGACGCTCGCAACGATTGCCTGGCAGATCCTCGAAGATGGAAGTGGTGACAGATCTGACGAGACCCCCGTGTTGGCAGCCACCGACAAGAATTTCTTCGGTAAGGTGACGGCACGAGCACTGGTCGAGATCGCCGAATACGCCACACAAACGCCGCTGGGCACATATTTTGTCCAACCCGTCGACGAGCATCCGTCGTCGATGCTTTCCTTTTCGCCGGCCTCGTTGCTAATGGCCGCCGCCGACTCGATGGTGGGTCCTTGCGATACCAAGAACGCCCCGATGGAAGAAATGAAGGGGTTCAGTGAAGAATTGTGGCTGATGGTTCGGCCCGACAAAGGGGAGGATTTTCTCCCACTGGAGCACAATCGGGTCAACACAGGCCGTTTGGATGAGGCTCTGGCGATCAGCGACGTGGCTTCTCAATTGGCCGAACAAGTCGAAACCTTTCGTGGTGTCGACAGTTCCATATCGGACTTCGTGGGCATCAGTTTCATCTTTTGTGACGGGGCCTGGAGCGCACTCGTCGGCGAAGAAATCGTTGTCTTGGCGCGAAGCTCCAGCAACAGCATCGGTTCCTTATTGCGTCGGCTTCGCGCCGAAACCGACGGAGGCAATCGATGAGTTCACTGGTGTTGAGCCTGCGAGACTTCACGGTCCAACTCGGCGATCGCCTGATTTTGGCGGGTGTGGATCTCGATGTCGGCCAGCGGGAAATTCTGGTGCTCATGGGCCCCGGTGGAGCTGGCAAATCGACGTTATTGCGCACCATATGTGGCCTCAACGATGGTCACAACTCCATCGAAATCACGGGCCTATCCGAATACCTGGGCAGACCAGTTGGAGAACGGCGGCAACCGGTATTGGTCGAGCAAAACCCCAGGATGATGATCGCCAATGTCTTTAGCTACCTCGCCGAGGGGTAT
>SKPJ01000481.1 GCA_007119595.1 Myxococcales bacterium | reverse complement strand
CCCATCTTCTTGATCGAGGTCAATCAGGTGGCGCCCATCGTGGTGGGGCTGGTTCTTTTGCCGGGGGCGATCTGCATCGCCGTGGTCTCCCCGGTCAGCGGCCGAATCGGCGACTCGGTGGGAGCTCGACGACCGGTGGTCGCCGGCTGCGCCCTGATCATCGCCGGAAATATCGTCACCGCCCTGAGTGCCGGCGGTCCCATCGCAGGTCCCACCGTCGGGATGGGCCTGTACGGGCTCGGTTTTGCGTTGTTGCAGAGCCCGCTGGTCAGCGCCACGTCCCAGATCTTACCGCGTCGACTGGCGGGAACGGGAATGGGCATCTTTATGATGATCTTCTTTTTGGGCGGAGCCTTCGGCGTTGCCCTCAGCGTTACGGCCGTCGAACTTCAAGCCCCGACGACCACCGGATGGTTTGGTGTGGTCTCCGGAGATGGCGCCGTATACTCCAACGCCATCTTTACGTTGACCGGGCTGGCCATCGTCTCCTTATTGCTCACTCCCTGGATTCCCGGCGCCCGTCCAACACCCCGGAAGTCTTCGGAACAAATCCTCCCAAAATCACCGGACCACACTCTGATGGGGTGACCGCTCAGGGCAATCACATTCTCTTGGCCGGTCAGTTCCCGGGGCCGGAGCCGGTCAGTTCCCGGAAGCCGGAGCCGGTCAATTCCCGGGGCCGGGGCCGGTCAGTTCCCGGGAGCCGAAACCGGTCGGGCTCCGCGAACAAAACGGTGACTTTGGAATAACCCTGTCTGAGCTCTCACCATGGGTGGAAATGCCCGCGGGTCCGTGATAAATCTGCGTCATGAAAATCCCGTTTTTCCCAGCCCGTTTTTCCCAACCCGGGAGCGCGCCATGCCATCAACGTCTCGTTTCACCATCGCCGCCGTGGTTTTGCTCTTCGCTGCAGCCTGCTCGTCGACCCCGACCGTCCCCGACGATGCAGATCACACACCGGATCAGGCAACCCGGGCGCTGATTCAGAGCCCGGACGTCGTGGCGGCGGCCCGCATCGATCTCGATGAGCTGTCGACGCTAACCCCGCTGTTGGAGCGCGTCGCCGGCGCATCGCCGGATGCCGGCGAGGGCGCCGACGCCTCGATGCCGGCGATGGGCATCAATCCCCTCGATTATATCGGGGTGCCCATCGACGATATCGATTTGCAACAGTGGCTCGAACTGAGCTCGGATCCCATCAAGACCCTGGCCGGGGAGTATCAGCTTCCCAACGAGCTTCCCTCGTTGGCCACCGAGCGTTCCTCCTATCTATTGCTCTCCCATCAGGGCAATCTATCCTTTATCCAACCGGCGATGCTCGGCCTTCCCACGGTCCGCGATAGCGATTGGCCATCCCACGTCAACCTCCGTCTTTTGCTCCCCACCAATCAACCGGATGCACTGATCCAGGAGTTGGGCCCCTGGATCGACGTATTGAAAGAGGAGACACCGGTGGAGGCCACGCAGCTATTTGACGGCGACGGCTTTGTGCGCCTGGAGATGGCGGTTCCGTTTCGGGGACGGGCCGGCGTCGAAGGCGTCGACGCCGGGGATTGGCTCGACGAACTCGGATTGGATCAGCTTCAACCGCCGGCGAGCGCTGATTTTCGTCCCACGCCGGCCTACGACGCCTTTGTCGACAACGACGCACCGCTGGGAGCGTGGATGCCCGTCGAATCCATGGCGATTTTGGCCACATTCGAGAGTCTGGATCGCTTCGCCCGCCGATACGATCGAATCGGACCATTGGCTCAGCCGCGCACCTTTATGGAGGGGATCTCCCGTCTGGCCACCGCCTCGGTGGTCGACGACCCGATGGCCGCCGAAAATGAAGACATTGCCGTATTGCTCGCCGCCGACGGTGGCGATCGCTTCTACGCCGATCTCTACGCCACCCGCACCGCCCAGGGAGAGCGCGTCTATCAGGCGATGAATACACCGATCGACCTTCCGGGATTTGCCATCCAAGATTCCTTTGCGCGGCTTGAATTTCAGGTCGATCGGCAGGGATTACAGACGGCGGCCCGAGCGCCCTTTTGGACCACCCTGGATACCACGGCGCCCGTGGACTTTGATGCCGATGTGGGCGGCATCGCCAGCGCCATGTTGCCCTTTACAGAAGAGGCGGGCCCCCTGGTCGCCGCCACCATGGCCGCTCAATATCCGTGGACCGGCTTTGCTACCGATCGCGATCTGATCCTGGGCCTGATTCCCTTTCCACGGGCCCTGGCCCTGGAGGGAATGGTGCTGGAGGACGCACCGATGTTGCCGCTTGGCATTGTCGCCACCGGGGCTTTTTCGGACACCGCGCAGACCCATGAGAGCATTCGACAACTGCTGGCGATCGCCGACGCCAATATCCCGGGGGCGCTGGATGCCGAATTGGTGGAGCGCGACGACGAATTCATCGAGGTACGCCTGGTCTGGGGACTGAGTCTTCAACAGGGATTTGGCGGCTCGCCACCACTTCACACCATCGACACCACGAAATTATCGCTGCAAATGGATGCCCTCGACGCCCTCGACGGCATCGCACCGGAGCAGGCGCCCAATTTTTTCGACCACATCCACATCCGAAGCCACAGTGATCCGGACTATCTGACCCACCGACTGACCATCGGAAGCGCCGATGCGATGGCCCCCCAACGAGTGGACTCGCGCCTACCTTCAAAGCGAGATGCCACGAGCCGATGCCGCACCGAGATCGCCGCCGCCGCCGTGGAGCATCTCACCGATCTGACCCGGGAACACCAGGCAAAAATCGATCGATGGATCACCGCCGTCGAAGAACGGGCTGCCGAATGTGTGGAACCCACCAATCCGGCGGCCTCTCTGATCGAAGAACGCCTGGAGTTGGGCCGGGAATTGGCCGAGGAAATTCCATAATCCCCCTATTTATCTCACCCACCATATTCGACGATTGCTTTACTTCCCGCCAATTGTGGCTATCTTATCCCGATAGACGTCGACACGAATTTTGTATTTTAGAAGCCCCCTGCTGAGGGCTTCGATTCGTTCGATCATGGTAGGATCCAACGACCCCACTCCATCCCACCCGCTCAAGAGGCATTTCCATGACGTATGAAATCTTTTTAATGCGCGTGATGCATCGCACAGGACTCGAGGATCGAGCACTCGCCGAAGAGTTGACGCATTATGTCGTCCAACAGGTCGCTCACTGCATGCCCGGCGCCGGGATCGAAGCGGTGACCGAAGCGCTGCCACCGACGATCGCCGACTCCATGCAAGATCACGCCGGCACAGGTGTCTGTGATCTGGACACACTCTACAATGGTGTCTCGGAGCGCCTGGATGTCGATCTCTCTTTTGGGCTCGAATTTACCCAGGTGGTCTGCCAGGTATTGGGGGAGACCGTCGGTCCCGCCGGCCGTCAGAGCCTGCGCACCTGGTTGCCCGAAACGTGGCATCCCCTCTTTGAGCCCCGACAGACCACCACCAGTCCCCTCGGACGACGCCGCGACGACCGGCGCACCCTGTCGAGCGCACAGCCCGGAAGCGCCCGCCCCTTGAGTGAGGCTCAGCCCGGGCATCGAAACTCCATCGCCCTCACCGAACAGCCTCAATTCAGCACCAAGATCTCCACCAGCCACGGAAAAGCCAGCCGTCGCACCCTGGCCGGCGGACGTCCCGGAAGTTCCCGCTCCATCAGCGGAAACTAAACGGAACGTCATTTAAATGAAACGCGGTACCGACGAGATGATTGGGCCAGATGTTGGCTCGAACCGAGTGCAGGCGTAGCAACGCTACTTCAAGCGAGGATCGGCCGAAAGATGGCT
>SKPJ01000344.1 GCA_007119595.1 Myxococcales bacterium | reverse complement strand
GTACACTTTTTCGAAATGATCTGCTCCGCCACCCCAGGGATCGGGAACGTCGCCGCCGCGTTGGGAGCTATCGGGCTCGAAGTCTCGAAATAACAACAGGTTTGCCTTCGACGCTCCTTCAAGCCGCTCTGCATTTCGTAAATTTGACCGATCCATGGCCACCAGATAGTCGAAGGACTGTAGGTGGGTGGAATCGAGCTGCTGGGCTCGCTGATCACTGATATCGAGACCGAGGCGCTCCCGTGCGACGCGAACGCTGCCCGGATCCGGCGGTGATCCGACGTGGTATCCACTGGTTCCCGCCGATGCGATCTGAAAGTCGCCACCCCGGCCTTGTTGTTCTACGTGGTAGCGAAATAGGGCTTCTGCCAGAGGAGAGCGGCAGATATTTCCGAGACAAAAAAAGAGTACGCGCGTCGGCGAACGAGACATGGCTTATCTTGAGGGCTAAAAATTGATGCGCCGGCAAGCGCCATCGGGCTTGACGATTACCTGGGAGCGATCTTGGCGCCACAAAAAAGCGAATTGGTTGAGCATAAAGCCCACCCCCTCGGCCGGATCGGGAACCGTGGAGACATCGATTAGCACTTCCATTCCATAGGTCGCGCCGTCGACATTGACCTGATAGCGATACAGCGCCTTATCTTGTCCTTCCAATTCCTTGGAAAAGATATTCGATTCACCCGGTAGGGGTAGGTCGTCGGGGAAATTATCAGCCGGAAAACCGGCATTCTCCAGCGCTTCGATTGTCAGGCTCATAGTACACTCCGGAAATGAGTGGATAGGGATCCCAGAGCAGGGTGAAAACATCTCCGCGACGGACACGAAAAAACTCGAAGAGAGCGCCTGCTCAACAATGATTCCGCCTTAGTTTGCGCCATCGTGGCGATGCTTTCAAGCGGTATTGGTTCGCGCTGTCCTTTCGGGCTCGATTTATCCCCTCCGCCGTGTCTTTATTCGGTGGTCATCTCCACCTTGGCGGACATATTTAAAAGTGGGTCACGTGCTGTGGAATGAGCCGACATCTGGGAGATGCTGACAGGCCAGTTCCAACCGGTGACGTGTGCTCGGTGACAGTCGGCTGTGGGAGGCCGGCTCTGGGAGTCGACAACAGGGGGGAACAATGGTGTGTCGAAGGCGTCGGATCTACGCTCTGCCGAGGTTGGTTGTCGGGCTGATATTATTGGCAGCGGGATGCGGTCTGGCCTCCGCGGAGTCTGTGCCATCAAATTCCTCGGAGCGGAACTCATCTCATCTCCTCCCCGTCCAGTATGACGATCCCCTGCCCGTAGGCGATATTAGAAATCTACAAAATTGCGCCGAATATCCATTTGATGCGCCGGATCGAGGGGCGTGGAACGCCTTGTCCAGCAAGCAGATGGCCGAGGAGGCAACTCCTGGCCACCGCAGCACCGATCGAGTCGCGTCCGTAGGAGACGCGATTCATCTGGGGGCGGCCATGGCCTATGACGACACACCACTTGCATCGGAATGGGTTCGGCTCTTTGTTGGTGATTGCCAAGGCTGGAGCCAGATCGGGGTGCGCAAGACCGATGACGCCGGCGAGGTGGCGTTTCGTCTCGACAATCGCTTACCCGAAGGGATCTACGGCGTCGTCTTTCAAGCCGTCGGCGACGGAACTACGGTACGCACCCAATTGTGGGTGTTGCCTCGCCAGACGACGGTCGTGGCCTTCGATCTGGCCGGAGCTGCATTCGAGGTATCCGGCGAGGCCGTACCCACCGAGGCGCCCGGACCCGTTCGCGGCGCTCCTACCCTGACTTTGTGGCACACTCAACAGGGCCGCCTGGTGGTCTATCTAAATCGCAGCAGCGGATCCGAATCAGATACCGATGCGGTTTCGCGCTGGCGTCAACATCTGCGCCACAAGGGGTTTGCCGTCGGTCCCGTCGTCGATCTCGATCTCGCTCTCGAGCCCAATACCCACCCGGATGATCAGAGGGAACGACGGCCCGGCTGGGGTCAGGCCCAAAAAAACTTTGGCCCCGGACCCGCCATTGCTACCTCCTTGACCACTCTGTACATCGAGGATGAAATGGCGGCCCGCAGCATTGAAGCTCTCGGAGTAGACGCGTCAGAGACGGTCTTCCGGCGACAATACTGCACTGTCCGGGCCCACGACGGGCGCCGCACCGGGTGGACCGGTTTGATCAGAGAACTGGTTTCCTCCGACGACGAACCCGGTTGAGATCCCAGACCATCCCACGGTATACAGCGCTTCTGGTGAAATGAACGGGAATAGTTAGGGCCCCGTTTGCGATCATTTATAGTCCACTTCAGCGCCGGGCGTTCCATGGGAGAGTTACAACGATTGGAAAAGCGTATCGCCTCGCAAATGGGTACGGCGATTCACGACTTCTCACTCATCGAGGACGGCGACCACATCATGGTGTGCCTCTCCGGTGGTAAAGATTCCTATACATTGCTCGATTTGTTGATGCGGGCCAGGCGCCGCGCACCTGTGGAGTTCCAGCTCACGGCATTTCATCTGGATCAAAAGCAGCCCGGATACCCTGAAGGAGTCCTTCAAGGATACCTGGAGGAGCTGGATATTCCCTTTGAAATCTGCGCCGAAGATACCTACTCGGTGGTGCGCGAGAAGTTGCCCGCCGACGCCACTCCCTGTTCATTGTGCAGTCGGCTTCGTCGCGGGATTATCTACGGGCGCGCAGGAGATTTGGGGTGCAACAAAATCGCCCTCGGCCACCATCGCGACGACAGCATAGAGACTCTGCTCTTGAATCTATTTCATTCCGGACAGCTCCAGGCAATGCCCGCTCGTTATACCACCGATGACGGGCGCTTCGACGTGATTCGCCCCTTGATTTTTGTAGCCGAGGACGAAATCGAGTCCTACGCAAAACTACGAGAATTCCCCATCATACCCTGCAATTTATGCGGCAGTATTCAGGGCCGACGTCAGTTTGTTCGCCAATTGCTCGATGAGCTCGAGGAGACCATTCCCGACGTAAGAAATAGTGTATTGGCAGCCATGAAAAATGTCCGCAGAAGTCACCTTCTCGACGAATCGATATGGGATTCCGTGGCCGGGGCTGCCGTCGCCGCCGGAGATGCGGCTCCAGACGCAGAGGAGTTCACCGCTCCACTATTTTGAGCCCACTGAATTGGATACACGGCTTTGACAGTGCATAACCCGCAGTCATTCTCGCAAATATGTCTTTTGGCCCGTCCGTCGTGTCGTCGGGTGCACGCGTGACACCATTATGGTAAGGAAGCTGGTCTAGAACCCAGAACTAACGGTGATTTTCCAGAATAGATGGTCAATCCTGGAGCAAGTACGAGCCATAATGAGCTTGCGTGGGTGTCGATCGACGTGCCGAAATCGTGGAGTCACCGCGAAAACAAGTATCGGGAACAAGGTAGTCTTTCACATCGCCGAGGTAGTCGATGAAACCGTCCGTATTGATGACGCATCCGCGTCATTTTGCGATCAAGGGTGGGGCCAACCCCCACACCCGAAATGAAGATGACTCTCTCAAAAAGGTCGATCCCGATGTAGCGATGGAGCAGTGGAATCGATACGTCGATGCGCTGCTCGATGCCGGCGTCGATGTCTATGTCGTGGACGCAACCCCCGACCTGTCGGGAATGGTGTTTGCGGCCAACGCCGGATTTTTATTGGGCAGACTCGATGCTCGTCCATCTCCTCAAAAGACGTTTTTCCCCAGTCATTTCAAAGTCGAACATCGAATCGCCGAATCGAGCCGTTATATCCAGTTTATGACCGCCTTTGGAATTCCCGTGGGGGACTATCCGGAGCAATGGCATTGGGAGGGAGAAGCCGACGCCTTCCCCATTGGACGCGGCGACGATATTACCTGGGTCTTCTCCTATGGATTTCGAAGTGATCCCGAGATTGGAGATTGGCTTGAAAGCGGGGTGCTCGAAACCGATGTATTGCGCTTGAAATTATCGGATCCGCGTTTTTATCACGGCGATACGGTTCTGTGCGACCTCGGCGGAGAGTGCATGGCATATCTGGATGCTTTTGAAGACAAGTCTCAGCAGCGGCTGACCGACACTTTCGGCGACCGGCTCATCGAGATTGAGCAGAAGGATGCCGAGAATTTTCTCGGCAACTCATTTTATGCCGAGGTCGGTGAGGAGCGCTTTCTTTTTTGTCCCTCCGGCGTTCGAAAGAAAACGCAGAAAGCGATCGCCAAACGGGGCGTGGAGGTCATTCCCGTCGATGTCTCCGAGTTTTTTGGAAAGGGCGGTGGTGGACCGAAATGTCTGGTTTTTAACCTCGGTGAGTGCCATCGCGCAGAAGCGGGATTGACGGAGGAACAAAGCGCGTTTCGTCATGCCCGACATATCGACAGTGTACGCCGGCGACGAGGTCGCGCCGTATGACGAGGGCCGCTTCGAACACCTGTCAGATCAAAGTCGAGCTCTAAAGGCGAGTCGAACAGCCGTTTGTAGCGCCCTCGCGGGCCGATGGACGGTCGAATATTGGTGTGTTGCATCGATCTGCGTGGACAGCCATTTATTTCGGGGAAGGTTGTAGCTGTGGTATATGGTTGCACCCATGACGCCGCCAGTTGTTGCGGCGTTTTTGGGTCCGCGAAATAGCCCGGTCCGTTTTTCTTTTCGATGCCGACGTGATGTCCGGAGACAATCGTGAATTGGTTTCATCGTACAGCCGGTCTCGACACTGCCTATTGGGTCGTGGTCATCCTCGTCGCTTTAATGGCCTGTTCCTCCTCGCCGACACCGACCAGTGGAAAGGCGGAGTCGGCGCCGCCCATTGAATCGGAATCGCCGGAGGTTCAGCAGGCCTTCGAGGAGGCCGTCCAACTTCTTCGGGACGGACAATGGGAACGAGCACGAGAGGGGTTTCGGCTCCTTCAGGCCCAATTTTCAGAAGACGAGACGGCGGCGCTTGCCGAGTTGTACATTGCCCGCACCCACCTCGGTGATCTGGATACTCAATTTGAAGCCACACCAACAGAGCAGGGCACCTCGATTGATCCCGAGGCGTTCGCATTGCTCGAGCCACTGGCCATATCGGACGGTGTCGACGATCGGATTCGCTTTGCTGCGCAGAGTTATCTCTCCACGGCACACGCACTGGGGGGCGAGTCAAAGCAGGCAGTGCAGATTCTCGAATCGTATCCGGGACCGTCTCTGAGCCCGGCTCTACTGGAGGATGACCGGCGATGGATATGGCCGCTGGTGGCGGAAGGACTCGCTGCGTCGGGACGGGCTGGCGATAGCGTGGCCGCATGGGGAAGCCTGCATTCCCTGTTGCGAGAAGAGTTGCAGGTCACAGGGGAGCAACTCGGCGATACCGACTCCGCTGGTTCGCCGGAATGGTTCGCCGATGTCGATTTGCCGCCCAAGGCCGATCTGGCCGTCGCGCGGGCCTTCGAAGCTGAAGATCAGCTTGGGGATGACGATCTTCGCCGATTTTTGAGCAATGAGCACTCGTTGGCCCGGGCTGTTGGCGCCTGGACGCTGATTCGACGAGAGCTCGACGAGCCATTGGAGCAGGAAGATGTCGAAACACTGCAGGCGTTATTCAACGATGTCTCGCCGGACTTTTTGGCCGTCGGCGCCGCCGATCGCCTATCCGAATTATCGGTTGCACTACGGGCGGTGTCCGGCCCGGAGCGACTGGTGATCGGAGCCCTCCTGCCATTGAGTGGCCCCAATCGCTCCGTGGGCTATCGGGCACTGGCAGGGATGCTCATCGCCCAACGCGCCTTTCACGCGGCCGGTGAACCGACCATAACCCTGGTGATCGAGGATTCCTTCGGCGCGGTGAGTGATGCCTACCGACGACTCGTCGAAGAGGGAGTACTCGCCATCGTCGGTCCATTGCACACCGAGCAAGCGCGCGAATTGATAGACCCTGCCGCGGAATACGGGGTGCCCGTACTCGCACTGGCTGCCGACCGAATCACTCCCATCGAGGTCGACGTCGACGACGATCTGGAGGAAACCGTAGAGGTGAGCACATCGACGGCGAACGACGAGGTGTCGACTGCTGAATCGAGCCCGGTAGCACCGGTATTTCGAAATTTTGTCGATTCTGTTGCCGAGGCTCGAGCCGCAGCGCGTATCTCCTTTGAAGCCTTAGGTGATCGGCGGGCAGCCGTCGTCTATCCCGACATGGGTTATGGACGCACCTTGGCACAAGCGTTCGTGGAGGAATTTCGGCACCAGGGGGGAGAGGTGGTCATTGAAGCCAATTACGATCGACAGGCCTCCGATTTCGTCGCTCTCGCGCGCCGGGTCGCCCGCTCGAATCCCGATGCCATTTTCTTGCCGGATACGGGATCTAAAGTCGCTGAAATCACAGCATTCTTCGCCCAGGAACAAGTGTGGGGACTTCAGCCCGGGGCGAGCCCTCCCGATGAGAACCGGATTTACGTACACTACCTCGGCACCAGCCTTTGGCAGGACCCACTGGTGTTGCATCAGGCCGCCTCCTATGTCGATGGAGCTGTCGTCCCGGCCTGGTACTCGCCTCATTTTGAGGACGCGGAAACCCGTCAATTCACCGGAGGTTTCGAGGCGATATACGACACGGGCGCCGATCATTTCGTGGCCTTTGCCTATGACTCGGTGGCGCGGCTGCGTACCTATTTGTTGGAGCGCGGGCTGCCCGATGCGACGGCGATCTCCGATGCTCTGCGCCAACCACAGTGGGAGCTCGGCATCACGGGAAGAAATTATTTTGGAGAGGATGGTGAGCCACACAGAGAATTACGCTATCTCACCGTCGTTGATGGCGCCTGGGAGGTCTATGACAAAACCGTCATTACGCCGCTTGACGGTCGCCACCGGGTCGAGGTGGAGATGGGAGCTGATGACCTGGAATCGATCGATAATGCGCAGGCCGACGAGCGGGAATCTTATGATGCTGATGAGTTGCGATGAAGTGCACCGCTTACTCAGCAATGAGGCAGTTTTTCTTCGTGCTGGTCGCCGTCGCACTGGTTGCGGCGCCGGCGTTAGTAGGGGCTCGCACGGCAGAGACAGCAGTGACGTCAACCGGGGAGGAGACCGCCGAGCTCGATCGAGATGACGACGGCGATCCCGGCCAATTTCCGGGCGAGACCCTCGATTCCATGACTCCACGAACGCTGGAGTCCATGAGCCGCGATGAACTCCAGGATGAAGGGTTTATACTGGAAAGCACGGTCGAACAAACCGCCCGTGCCCATGCAACGGTATTTGCGATGACCGCCGGTAGCGTGGTCTCCGGAGCGGGGCACTGGCAGCTCGACGATTCACGAACAGCCCTGACATTGCTTGGGATGGACCTGTTGGCGGTGACACTGCTCACCGCCGGTGTGGCTCTGTATGTCAAGCCCACCGGAAGACCGGCGATCGATGACCGCCGCCGCGAGCTCTGGTTTCTCGGCAGTGGGCTGTGGGGTACATCATGGCTGATTGATATCTTCGGCACCGCCTTTCGCGACGAACTCGGCATTCCGTCCTCGACGCGCCGCGACGTCGGTTGGGGGTTCGCTACGCGCTATGAATACTGGAGACCTGAGGGCTTGAGTCTTCGCCATCTGGCCACTGCCGAAGTCACCGCACGAAGTCGCAATCTCGAACTCGATATTCGTAGCTCCCAGGAGCTCGGGTGGGGCATGTCCGATTACGAAGTCACAGGCCGATGGTTTCCCCTTGTGGGAAGCCGGACGGCCACTCGGCTCGGACTCAGCGCGTCGGGTCGCGCTCTTCGATATCGACTCGACGAGCCCTATCAACGCGATGAGCTGGTCTTCAAAATGCATGGAGAGCTGAATCTGGGACAATTATTTAACCATCTCGATCGGATGACCTTGGGAGTCGCCGCAGGAGCATTGGTGCGCGGATATCGATTCCTCGATGGAGATGAGCAATGGACACCGCTGCAACGCGCGGGATGGAGGATTCCGATCAAGATACACCTGGCGCTGAATTTGACGGAGCAACTTCGCTTTAAGATGGAGTATATGCGAGCCACCGGGGGCTGGGCAGAGCACGGTCCGGACCCCATCGGCATTCCCGTGGTTCATCTTTCGTATCGAAGTACGGACCGGATCGATCTGCACGCATTTTCTGCTTTCGGCAACGCTCCCGGACTGGGAGCCGGCGTGCGTCTATGGTTTGGGGAATAAACGGGATTCAACTCTGTGCTTTCATGTGCGTTGCACCGCTGAACCAGCGCGTGGTAAAGCCCTTTTGAACGACCATTGATACCTATAATATCAAGGTCCTGTGCGCGCTGATGATACGTCCTCTGCGATGGCGACGCATCACAGGACATAAGGACTGCTCGAAGGCGACGTCTAAAATGGGGTCGCTTGTGTATATTCCGAACATCTGACGAGGCAAGCCGATATGTTCGATGTATCTTTTGTCCCCCTTATCGTGGCGGAGGCCGCGGGCAACGACGAGGCCGATGTGCTTCGCATCGTGCTCGAAGCCGATGCCGTGGTGACCAGTGTGCTGATCCTGCTCGCATTTATGAGCGTCGCATCTTGGTATATCACAGGGCACAAGGCGTTTTATCTTCGCCGGGCTCGCCGTGAATCCGAGCGGTTTATGGATGTCTTTTGGCAGTCGAAACGACTCGACTCCATCTCCCAGGCCGCCGATGATTTCCCCGATGCACCGATTGGCCACGTCTTCAAGGCGGGATACCGAGAGCTGTCGAAGCTCAAGAATAATGCCCAGGAAGGCGATCCCCAGTCGATGCGCCAACAACTCGGTGACATCGAAAACGTAGAACGGGCGCTGCGCAGGGCCCAGCGAAGCGAGATCACAGAAGCCGAAAAGATGGTTCCCTGGCTGGCCTCCGTGGGCTCTACAGCGCCCTTTATCGGCCTCTTCGGCACCGTCTGGGGTATCATGATCGCTTTTCTCGAAATCAGCGTCCAGGAAGCGGCTGGCATCGACGTGGTCGGGCAACCCATTGCAGAAGCTCTGATCGTTACCGCCATGGGATTATTCGCGGCCATCCCCGCCGTTGTGGCCTACAACTGGCTGCGCAATCAAATCAATATCCTCGGCTCCGACATGGAAAACTTCTCGGCTGATTTTCTCAATATCGTGAAGCGACATTTTTTCAATTGATGAATCCCAGCGTGGGCTCCGGCGTGCGCGACGATGAGGATGCACCGCGACTGCGCAAGAGGTGACGAACCATGGGTGCTAGTACAGGCAGTTCGAGTTCGGGAACGATGCTCGCAGAAATCAACGTTACCCCCTTCGTCGATGTGATGTTGGTGTTATTGGTTATCTTTATGATCACAACGCCCATGATGCACGAGATGGCCGAAGAGCACAGCGAAGTGGAAATGGATTTGCCCATGGTTCAGGATGCGGATACGCGGGTGCAGATCGACAATGTGGACCAATTGATATTATCGATCGATGAGAATCTTCAGCTTTATTTGGGTCCGGAGCCATTGGTTGACTGTGGTCCCTATCGAGACGAGGAGGGCCCCAATCCCTTTGAACCCTGCTTTGCCGAATTGCAGGCCAAGATCGAAAATAACCGGCGATTGCAGGAAGATGGCCGCCTATATTTACTCGCCGATACCAATATTCCCTACGGTGTCGTCGTCGGTTCAATGAATCGAATACGGTTGGCTGGCGTCAATCGTGTGGGGATGGTCACCAACCCTGAATTGCGTGCCGACTCCGAGTAAATGGGAACTTCTTTGACTGATATTTGGCACCGGCGAAACGAGCGCTTTCGTGGGATGGTTTCTCGTTTAAAATCATGGCTGACGACGAGAATTTGATCTGATGCGGGATATGAACAGATGACGCAACGGAGGCTACAGGTGGTCGGGGGTCGGCCGCGTGCAAGTCGCAATCGCGAGATGGCCGCCGGCATCGCACTTTCCTTCTTCTTTCACGGCACGATTTTGTTGACGGCCCTTCTGGGCGCCTGGTGGACCAGTGGCGAGGAGGAGGAAGTGGAAGAGTACGAATTGGTCTTCGACGACGTGGAGTTACTCGCCCTCGGTGAGGAAAAAGATCCCCACGCCTTGCCGCGACTCACTGGTGACGAAGGTGCGCCTCCGGACGTAGAAGAGGTGGTTGACGTGGAGCCCGAGACCCAACCGGAGCCCCCGCCGGAGGAGATCGAGCCCGATCCGGAACAGATCGACGAGGAAGCTCGACTCGAGGAGGAACGCCGTCGCGCCGAGGAGCAACGGCAGCGGGAAGAAGAACGCCGGCGTCGTGCCGAACGGGAACGCCGACAGCGCCTGGACGAAGCGCTCGGCGAATTTGATACCGAAGGGCGCGGCGATGAGGCCCCGGAGGGAAGTCCTGAAGGGGTCGCCGGAGGGACGGCCACCGATGCCGATATGGCCAATATGAGGCAGACCTACCATGCCCGCTTACTCCGCGCGATCGAGCGGCGCTGGGAGATCCCTACCACGGTCTCTGATTCCGAGCTCGAGCAACTGGCCGGTCAAGTTCGGGTCTCCGTCAATATCTCCGGACAGGGGCATATCGTCGACTATAATTTTCACCAGACCAGCGGACATGAACAATTCGACGACAGCATCAACCGGGTCCTGCGCGAATTTCAGGCCCACGAAGGAGGTCATCAATTGCCCCTGCCAGAGCATGAAGAGATTCGACAGGAGATTATCAATCGGGGATTGACCCTGACCAATTGGGAGAGGCTTCAGAGGCGCTAGCAGTCCGATACGGTGACTTTTCGAATGATTCGGCGCAGCGCCGAATGCACTCATCGCTCGGAACTCTGGTAATATCGTGTGTCGCGGAATTGTCGCGGATGAAATTACTGATACAGATCACTAAGGAGCACCAGATGAAATCACTACGACTCTTGTCGCGATCGACGCTTCGATATCTGGCTGGTATTGCCGTTGTGGGGTTTCTCTTACTCGCAATGAGCGCCACTCTGGCCGCTCAGACGGAGGCCCCGGCCCCCGGTGAGCCCCGACTGGACGAGCAGATCGAGCACGAGGGCATCGAAATCGATGTCCGCGTCGGCGCTCGCAGAGTGCTCGTACCGATCGCCGTGCCCGATACGATCGAGGAGTCCGGCGATACCCGAGAGGCTGCACAGAAGGTGGAGTCCATATTGCGTCGCAACCTCGATCTCGCCGGCTACTTCGATGTTCTCGACGAGGACAGTTTCTTTTTTGATACCGATGAAGAAGGGATGTCCGCGGTCGATATTGGATTTACCAATTGGTTCAATGTGGGGGCCCACGGCCTGATCAAAAGCGCTGTGCGCGAAGATGGCGGCCAGATCTCGCTCGATCTGCGGCTCTTCGCCGTCGAGCGTGGTAGTCAGGTCGATCTCGACTGGTCCCCATCGACGGTCGACGGCGATCGCGAACTTCGACGGGAGGTCAACGAATTCATCAACGCCGTGCTCGAACACTTCACCGGCAAACGGGGCGTCTTCGGTACGCGCATTGCGTATTCAAGGCGCCATGATTCCAACACCAAGCACATCTACACCATGGAGATGGACGGCTCCAACCGACAGCGCATCAGCCGTGACGACAATATCCACTTGGTCCCCACATTTGGCCCCCGGGGGAGTATCTACTTCTCCAATTATCGAGACGGCAATCCCGACCTCTATGTCTACCGCGACGGTTCGATGCGTCCTTTGTCCCAGAGCGAGGGCCAGAATACGGGTGCCGCTTATTGTGACGGAAAAATCGCCCTCACCATGTCGCGAGGATCTTCCAATACCGATATCTATCTCATCGATCCCGACTCCGGATCGGTGGTCCAGCAATTGACCGATCAGTGGGCCATCGATGTCAGCCCCACCTGGAGTCCCGACTGTCAACGTATCGCCTTCGTCTCCGGTCGCTCCGGCGGGGCCCATATCTTCGTGATGAATGCCGACGGAAGCGACCAGAAGCGCTTGACTTTTCAGGGCAGCTACAACACCACCCCCGATTGGTCGCCCCAGGGAGATCGAATCGCCTTTAGCGGACGCGACGAGTACAGTCGATTCGACATCTTTACCGTCGATCTCGAAGGGAATATCGAGCGATTGACCCAGGACCAGGGCAATAACTCCGAGCCCAGCTACAGTCCCGATGGGCGATATATCGTCTTCACCAGCGATCGCAGTGGTGGAAAGCGATTGTGGCTGATGACCCATGATGGACAGGTCCAACGCGAGTTGACCCGCAACGGGGCGGGCTACGAAGAGCCATCGTGGGAGCGATAATTTTTCTACAACAGGATCGGATTCGCCGATGGGAGCACAACCAATGATAGCGGAGTCCACCACCATGGTCGGTGAATTGGAGACGTCGCTGGGCGTCCCGACATTCGCCTGTTTCACCAATTGGACCGGCGAGTACTCGGTCGACGCCGACGAGGAAGCAGCACGCCTTCTTACGGCTATGATCATTGAAGGGCTACGCCAACAGAGAACCGATCAGATCGCGCTGATCTTGGGGGCACGCGGGGGATATCCTGCGTTTGCCGACACCGTGCTGAGAACGGTCCAACAGTTGGACGTCAAGCTGCAGGTGGTTGTGCCATGCCGCATCGATGGTTCTGCCGGACTGCTGGCCGTTGCAGCTGATCATATCACCATGCACCCGCAGGCCGGCATCGGTGCGGTCGACATCGGTCTGTGCGTTGTGCCCCGTCAATCTCTCGATGCCTCGTTGATGCCCCATTGCCCGATGGAACCGAGGGAGATGGTTGAGCTGGAGGAGACCCAGAAATCGAGCGTGGCCAGACTTGCCAACGATCGACTTATTCGTCAGGAGCAACGCCGTATGGCCGGGCGCATCATCTCCTCCCGATCTCTGCAGGAGGGCTCGGTCGAATGGCTGCTGGAGGCGACGTTGGGTCGAGGCTTGACCCTCGGCGTCGATCAGTTGCAACAAGCCGGTATCGATGCCCGGGTCGCACCAGTTCCGCTGGCGGAACAACTCGAAGAGCTACTCGATTGGGCGCAACAGACGCTCTCTTTATTCGGAGATCCCGGTGAGCGTTTTCAATTCTCCGACACCGTGGTCGACGAGGTGGAATTCGAGCCCGCCACCGTCGTTCCGGCCGCCGCCATTATCGGCACCCAGTCCGTGTGGTTGCATGAACTCGATACCGGCAGCCCCGACCCCCACGCGCCTCGACTGCTCGGCTCTTGGCGTGGCTGGGATCCCGAAGCCGAACAACCTGAACAAACCGACGGATGATCTCCGACCTCCATCCTTTCTTTGGACCGTCAATTTCTGCTTGCAAATTCAATGGGCCTATCCTATTTTTTACTAGTCCTCGATGCAGCCTACCTCTACATAATTTAGGCGACGATTCATATCGTCGCTCACTTCCTCATGTTGGGGGCTATTTTTCCCTTGAACGCAGATCTGGTCTGCGCTAATCAACATTATGAGCCGGAGTGGCGGAACTGGTAGACGCGTCGGATTCAAAATCCGATG
>SKPJ01000009.1 GCA_007119595.1 Myxococcales bacterium | reverse complement strand
TTCTTTGAGCTGGCGATAAAAATTGCGGCAGCGCACACACATCAATCGGTGCATACAGATGCCGATTCGATCGCCGAAGGGGACTCGGCCATCGAGATAGTCGCTGACATGGTCGGTAAACTCCTCACAGGTGATCACTGCTGACCTCCTTCTTGCTCGACAGTCTCGAAGTAGGCGTCGCAGGCCTGGCGCAGAGCAACTCGGGCTCGATGCAATAATACGCGGTGATTTCCATCACTGAGATCGAGCACTCGGCAGACATCGGCGGGTTCGAGCCCCTCAAAGTCGCGTAAGATTAAGACCGTGCGTTGGCTCGCGGGGAGTTCGTCGACGGCGGTCTGTATGACCTCCAAAAGGGCCTGTTGATCGGCCCGGTCGGTGGGGTTGATGCTCCATGAATAGCTGCGTGTCGGAGCACTTCGGGGACAGGGGACCTCGCTGTTTTCGACGGCGTCCTTGATGGCGTCTTCGGAAAAGACGGAGGAGACCGGCGGCATGCGTTTGTCGCGCACTGCGCGGCGTCGAGCCTGGTTGGTGAGGATGGAAAAAATCCAGGTCTTGAGCGTCGATCGGCCCTCGAAGTCCTCGATGCCATTGATCACGGCGATCCAGGTCTCCTGAACGACCTCCTCGGCCGAAGCGCCAGAGGCGCCGAGTGAGACCGCCAGGCGATAGAGTGGACCGTGGTAGGTGTCGAGCAAGGTTGAGAAGGCCTCCTCATCACCGTTTCGAAGCCGCTCAACGAAGGTGTCGGCGAATTTCGGGGCCGCCGTCATAGTTATGAGGAAAACTCGATCGATGGCTAGCCTCATCGAAGGTGGAGGGGAAAAGTAGGGGGCTCCCACAGTGCTAGACGCTGCCACGAAGGCAGTACGAGCACAAGTAGCTCTCGCAGGCGTGCCGGATGTCGAGCATGCGGATTGTGGACCCATACGTCAGTTCCCGTCGGGCAGGGATTGGTGTCTGTCCACATATTGGATGCCTCCGGGAGACAATGGGTTTCACTGCAATGCTAAAGTGGGGACGTGCTGTAACAAATTCCATCGATGTCGAACTACAACTCTGAAGGGCCCGGCAGCGGGTTCGATTATCGAAACTGAGAATTATCTGTACTGGAGATAGCAATGAGCGTTGCTCCGTTGGAACAAGTTCAGCCGCCAGAGTTGCCCCCCGTTCTATCCGAATTGGATGATGCCGAGCTGGTCGAACGAGCTCGACGAGGACGAGACGAAGCCTTCGGGCAACTATTTACCCGCCATCAGAATCGGTTGCGGCGCAACGCATCTTCCATTGTCACCGGTGCGGATCTCGATGATGTCAGTCAGCGGGCCTGGCTCAAGATTTATCAAAAATTACACACCCTTCGAGAACCGCGCCTATTCTATGCATGGGCGAGTCGAGTCATGATCAATACAGCGTTGGCCTTCGTCCGCAAGGCCGGTCGGCGAAGTGAGACATCGATCGACGATCTGACACCCGGGAACATGCCCGCTGCCGATGCTCCAAGTGCCGCCGAGAAGGTACGGTGGCAGAGTATGCTCGAGAAGACGCGCCAATGGTTTGCAGAACTCGATACCCGGGACCGGATCTTGTTTCGCCATTTTATGGTGGACGGAATGACGATGGAGCAAATTGGCGAAAAGGTTGGAATGAGCTCCGGAGGGGTGAAGACCCGATTGTTTCGAGCCCGTCAAAAATTGCGGGCCCGCCGTGACGCCTTGGTTCAAGACTAAATCAACAGGGCAGCGAGATCAGCCTGCTGGCCGCTCAACTCTGAAGTAGCTGCATTTCCACCATCCGGGCGTAGTGCCCGTCTTTTTCCAGTAGTTGTCGGTGAGAACCGCGTTCGACGATGCGGCCGTCGTCGACGACCAAAACCCGGTCGGCACCGATGACCGTGGAGAGTCGGTGGGCGATGATCAACGTCGTTCGGCCCTCCATGAGGAGCTCGAGAGCTTCCTGAACCAGCGACTCACTCTCTACGTCGAGGGCGCTCGTCGCTTCGTCGAGGATGAGAATTGCAGGATCTTTGACGATGGCCCGGGCAATGGCCACGCGCTGTTTTTGACCGCCACTCAACTGAACGCCTCGTTCCCCGACGAGGGTATCGACCCCGTCACCAAATTGGTCGACGAATTCCCAGGCGTTTGCCGAACGCAATGCCTCGATGATGTCTTCGACGGTGGCATTTTCATCGCCGATGCGGACATTGTCGGCAATGGAGCCGGTAAATAGCATCGGTTCCTGAGCGACCAACCCAATTTGTCGGCGCAGTTCATCGTCGCCGATCGTCGCCAGCGAGGTCCCGTCGATATAGATCTCACCGCGTTTCGGAGCGTAGAAGCGAGACAGCAGGGCGGCGATGGTGCTTTTTCCGGCTCCCGATGCCCCGACCAGGGCGACCTGTTCGCCGACATCGATGGAAAAGCTGATATCTCGTAGCACGGTCAACTCGGAACGAGTCGGATAGGCAAAGTCCACGGAGTGAAAACGCACTTCGCCGGCATCAATAAAGGTGTTGGAGATGGATGCGGTCTCCGATGGCCGGGCGTCGTCGATGAGGCCGAAGACCCGCTCTGCGGCACCGACGGCCTTTGCGAAATCGGTCCATAATCCGCTGAGGACCCCCAGCGAAAAAGCGACGAAGAGCACATAGAGAATATAGGCCGTCAGTTCCCCACCGGACATCACGCCATCGAGCACCAGAGTGCCGCCGTACCACAGTATGATGGCGATTGTGGCGTAGGCCAAAAAGGAGACACCGCCGCTGAATAGTCCCCCCAAAAGGGCACGATGTTTGGCGAGTTCAAAGGAGTGCTCGACGGATTCGCCATAGCGGATCTTCTCCCTTGCTTCACGACCGAAGCTGCGCACGGTGCGAATTCCCCCGATGGATTCCTCGGCGACCGATGTGGATTCGGCGATGGCGTCTTGCACCGAGCGCGACAGGCGGCGCACTTTCCGGCCGTAACCGATGGCGATGACCAACACCACGGGAAGTACAACGGCCATGATCAAAGACAATTGGATGCTGGTGACGAATAAAATGATCAGTCCACCGACAGCTTGCACGCCGTAGCGAAGGGCCATCGAGAGGTTGTTGGTGACTGCGTTCTGGACAAGCTGGGTGTCACTGGCCAGGCGGCTGGTCAATTCGCCGGTGCGGCTGGCGTCAAAGAAGGCGATCTCTCGGTCGATGATGGCCCGGTACAGATCCTTTCGAAGATCGGCGACCACGCGGTCACCGACCACCGAAAAGAGATAGTGGCGAAGTCCCACGAAGAAGGACTGCACCAGAAAGAGCCCCAGAAGCGCGAGCCCAACCATGGTGAGGTCGAATTCGGCGCCGTCGCTCAATACGTCGTCGACGACGATTCGGGCGGCCTGCGGGTATAATAGGACGATGCCGGAGGCCACCATCAATGATATGGTGGCTACCAAAAGTGGCTTCCAGTGCGGAAGTGCAAGTGAGACCAATCTCTTTAGGTTAGGTCGAGATGCTGCGTTGCGTTCGGAGGAAGCCATTCAGTTCGTTTGGTGCAGGGGGAAGTCGATGAGCTTGTCGCAGAAGTCAGGCAAGCCACGAAGCCAACGCGCTTGCCGGGGGCATTGTTTCGATTGACTTTCCAAAACGAGATGTCTCGAGAGCAAGGGCTTGGTGGACGGCGGTGATGCTGCCCCGACCCAACTGCCTCTGGAGGCGATAGCGGTCGGTGAATAGCTTTTCGCCCGATTCAGAAAAATTTGATGATGGTACAGGCATGTGGACGCGGTCCGTCGGGGTTTTCATTACAACAATGAGGCA
>SKPJ01000268.1 GCA_007119595.1 Myxococcales bacterium | reverse complement strand
TCTCACCGCTCGACGTATCCTCCGGATATGCCTCGGGATTCGAGAATACGAACTTCATCGAAATGTTCTCGCCCCTGCTCGAACCCGGAGTTTCCGGATGCCCTCTATTTAAAGCGCTTACCGTTCCACCAATATATCGTGTCCCCAAAATTATGGATCCTCAGTCGGATACGGTGGGGACGGTGAAAAAGAAGGTCGTTCCCTCGCCCTCGGTGCTCTCAGCCCAGATTCGGCCGCCATGGGCGTCGAGGATACCCTTGCAGATAGCGAGTCCCAACCCTGCGCCGTCGAGATCGCCCTGTTCGGCTTGCCAGAAGCGGTCGAAGAGATGGGGCTGTAGCTCCTCGGGGATTCCCCGGCCGTTGTCCTCCACGAGAAAGCAGACCGCGTCTTCTTCTGTGCGGGCTGTGATTTCGATGGTGCCCCCTTCGGGGGTAAATTTTAGCGCATTGCCGATAAGATTGGAGAAGACCTGTTCGATCCGTCTGGCGTCGGCGTCGATATGTGGCAACTCGTCGCTGATATTCGCCACCAATTCGATGGATCGGTCTTCGGCGCGAATGCGATGCTGATCGAGGACGGATTCCACGATGTGGACAGGTTGGTAGGCGGTGCGGTCCAGCGAGAGTCTTCCGTCGTCAATGCGGGCGGCGTCCAATAGATCCTGAATGAGTCGATTCATCTGGGAGATGCACAGCCGCTGGGTTTCCAATTGGTTGGCAAAGGCATCGCCATCGGCTCCTTTGCTTGCCAGGCGTTCCATCAACTGAAGGGCCAATCCCATAGTGCTAAGGGGACCGCGCAGATCGTGGGCGACGATGCGATGGATCTCATCGCGCATGTCCAGCGCCCGCTTGGCTTTGCGATATAGTCGCTCGTTTTCGGCGGCCAGGGTGCGCTGTTTTTCCAGGATTCGGTGGCGCTCTAAAGAGTGGCGAATGGAGCGCTCCAGAAGGACCGGCGTAATCTCTTCTTTGACCAGATAGTCGGCCGCTCCGTGACGCATGGCGGCGTTGTCCACCGCGCGGTTACCGGAGCCGGTGAGCATGATGATTGGCGTGGAGCATTCGGCGTCGAGCGCTTGTTGCAACAACTCCACACCGTCGCGGGCGCCGAGTCGATAGTCGAGCAGGCATAGATCGTGGTCTGCCTGCTGAAGAAGTTGCAGTCCTTCATCGTAGGTGGAGGCCCATTGCAACTCGTAGCGCCTGGGTCGTTCGAAATCCTCGAAATACTCCCGGGTCAATAAATAATCGTCCTCGTCATCGTCGATGAGTAAGACGGGGGTGGCTTTTTTTGTAGGTCGGCTCATTGTCTGTGGAGTTGGCTGCGTAAATAGTGTGAGTCATCAGTTCTCATTTTGGGGCCGGGCGACGATCTCGAACCAATATTGGCCCAGCACTTTCATGGCCTCCACCAATCCGTCGAAGGAGACCGGTTTGGAGATAAAGCTGTTGACCCCGAGGTCATAGCTTCGATACACGTCTTCCTCAGCGCGAGAGGTGGTCAAAACGACGACCGGAATGCGGCGCAGCTCAGGGTCGTCTTTGATCTCCTCGAGGGCCTCGAAGCCGTTTTTTCGGGGCATATTCAAGTCCAGAAGGATCAGACCGGGGCGTGGGGAGTCTGCAGGGTCATTATAGGGGTCATTTCGGTGCAGATAGTCCATCAACTCCTCGCCGTCGGAGACCGAGATAAAGTGATTTGCCAATCGCGCCTCCTCGAGGGCCTCCTCGGCGAGCATCACGTCCTCCGGATCATCGTCGGCCATCAAAATTGTGATCGGTTTCCTATTGTTCATCGTTGGCCTCTTTATTGGATTCGGATTGTTCAATGGGGAGTGTGATTATAAATCGCGCTCCCTCTCCGGGAGTACTGGTCGCGGTGATGCCGCCTCCGTGGCGCTCCACGATCTTTCGAGCGATGGCAAGCCCCATGCCCGTGCCCTCGTAGACACCGCGGCCGTGGAGTCGCTGAAAGACGTCGAAGATTCGGTCCAGATATTTTTCGTCGAAGCCGGTGCCGTTGTCCTTCACGAAGATTCGGCAGACCTCGGGATCGCCTTCTGGTTTGTCTGAGGGCTCGATCTCATTGGAATTCTCGATCATGCCCACTTCCACGATTGGGGGAACTCCCTGGCGATGGAATTTCAGTCCATTGGCGATCAGATTTTGAAAGAGCAAGCGCATCTGAATGGGATCGGCATCGATTGCGGGTAGTGGGCCGATGTCCACACGTCCTTGGCTCTGCTCGATGCGCATCTCCAGATCGCAGACCACGTCATCGATGAGGTCGCTGAGATTCAGGTTTTCAAATGGTCTGGCGCGGGTGGTGACGCGAGAAAAGGCCAAGAGATCGTCGATCAGAGTGCTCATGCGCCCGGCGGCGTTTTGCATTCGGTCAATATAGTCCTGGCCACGTTCCGGGAGGGATTTGCCGAAGCGAGATTGCAGGCGTTCACCGAAGGCCTGAATCTTGCGCAGTGGTTCTTGAAGATCGTGTGAGGCGACGGCCGCAAAATGCTCCAGATCGGCGTTGGATCGCTCCAACTCCTCATTGGCCTGCTTCAACCTGTGCTGGGCCGCCTGTTCCTCGGTGACATCGCGCACTATAGCCGTAAAGACCCACTCGCCGTCGATTTTCTGCTTGGAGATGGAGGCCTCGGCGGGAAATAGCTCACCGTTTTTTCGCAATCCGTAAATGGCTCCTCGATCACCCATACGGCGCGAAGGTTTTTCGGCGTTCGAAAACCCCTGAATATGTGCCGCGTGAGCCGCTCTAGCTTCGGAGGGAAGAAGTATCTCCAGCGGTTGGCCGAGCACTTCATCGGGAGTGTAGCCGAAGATCTCCTCGGCGCCCTGATTGAAGAGGGTTATTTTCTGCGCAGCGTTGACGGAGATAATGGCGTCGGCGCACAAATCGACGATGCCGGAGAAGACTCCCTCCGAAAGGCGCAGTGAATCACGGACCGCTTCGGCAGCTTCGCGGGCAGCATGGCTGCGGATGAGCTCGCGCTTGGCTTTTTCGGCCTCTCGGCGCTCCGTGATATCGACGCCGGTGGAGACGACCAATTCCACCTCGCCCTGCTCGTCGATAATTGCCGAGTTCGACCAGTCGATGGTCCGCCGCTGTCCGTCCTGGGTCAGCCAGTCATTTTCGTAGCGATTGGGGAAGTTGCCAGCGCTCAACTCGTCGAAGACCTCCATCACCCCCGGCCGTTCGTCGGCGGGAATGAGCAAGTCCCACATCGGCCGACCTTCCAACTCCTCGAAGGTATAGCCCGTGAGCTCCTCGCAGGCTTCATTAAAGAGTACTACGCGACCATCGGAGTCCATGACCACCACCAGAGCGGCGATGGTTTCGAGGATGGTGTCGAAAAGAACGGAGGTCTCTTGCTTCGTCACTGCACTGCCCTGAACTGAATACGGTACTTTCCAAGATGCAACGTAGCGCTTCTTGTGCAGGGGGGCAAAGCGATCAACGAAGATAACCAAATTCCCCCTGCGCCCGTATCGGAATCGAGAACGGAATCGGAATCAACTGACGGTCGAAGTGCCGGGCAGCGATGCTTTTCAGACCATCCAGAGGGTATCCAGATGTCCTCTATCTAGAAAATCGCCGGGGATCGAAGGCGGGGTAGGTCTGTTGTGCCCACTGGGAGTGGGCGATGTGGCAGGCCATGATCTGCCCCGAGATGGGGGCGAGCAGGATTCCGTGACGGCCGTGTCCGGTGGCCAAAAAGAGATCGTCGACAAGGGAGGGGCCGAGCAACGGCCGGTCGTCGATGCTGACGGGCCGAAACCCGGAAAATAGAGACTCTATAGGGTGCTCGTCGATGCCGGGTAG
>SKPJ01000277.1 GCA_007119595.1 Myxococcales bacterium | reverse complement strand
GTGCGCTCGAACTCGCAATTGTCCTCACCGGTATAGGAGCCGCATTGGACGTTGTGGCGAAGGCAAAAGTCTAGGTCCGATTCCGGTTCGCAGGGCTTGTCGACGAGGGGAGGAGGGGGGTCTCCACCATTGTTGTCGTCGCCGGCATCATCGTCGGGGCCGAACTCGTCGACGTCGACGCCGTCGTCGGGGATGGAAGTATCCTCGTCGATGCCGCCGTCCAGCTCGCCGCCGTCGTGGGGTACGCAGAAGCCGTCGACACAATGGGCGCCCGGTTGGCAGGGATCGTCGTCACTGCAGGCAAGGCCGTCGAGATTGTTGCTGTAGCTGCAAGAGCCGACGATCAATAGTCCCAGTCCCAGTACGAGCGCCAACCATCGCCATCGGTGTTCGAGTGACCAGAGCGTACAATCGAAGAGCATCGTGTGGTCCTGACAGAATCCATTGAAGAGTCTCCACAGCGTACCCGATGGAAGGGGGAAGGGACAAATCGCATCGAAGAAGGCGACGGTATATTGCGATGAGCTCAACGATCGAAGGTGAATCGATGCAGCAAGACGCCGGCGATAAGAGCCGGCACGAAATACAGCGCCGGTGTGATCATCGCGGCAGCGGCTACCAGGGCCGGACCGGGACAAAATCCGACCAATCCCCAGCCAATCCCGAACAGTGCCGATCCGATGATCAATGAGGGGGTGATGTCGGAGCGCTCAGGGATCCGGAAGCGATCGGAAAATCCCGGCGTTTCGCGGCGCCCGGCCAGTTGCAGGGCGACGGCGTAGACCGCGATGGCACCACCCATCACGAAGGCCAGGCTCGGGTCCCAGTGGCCGAAGATGTCCAGAAATCCCAATACCTTTTCGGGACGGGTCATCTCGGAGATACCGAGTCCGATAGCAAATAAGAATCCGGAGAATAAGACCAGCATCTGGCGCTTCACGACAGACCTCCGAATGAGAAGACATGATTGGTGACGAAGACGGTCAGCACTGCCATGGCCATAAAGATCAAGGTGGCCAGAATCGATCGCAGTGAGAGGCGGGGGATGCCGCAGACGCCGTGGCCGCTGGTGCAGCCATTGCCGAGCCGGGTGCCGAAGCCGACGAGCAGCCCGGCGCCGACCACCAAGAGCGGCGACAATTCCAATTTGGTCATCACCATATCGCGACCGACGGCGTCTTGGACGAGGAGTAAGACGACGCCACCGAGCGCCATGCCGCCGATAAATAGGGCCTGCCAGGCCGGCGGTGTATCGTCTTCGCCGCGCTTGAACAGGCCCGATAAAATTCCACTGATGCCGGCGATACGGCCCTCGAATAAAAGCATCAGGGCCGCCGCAAGTCCGATGAGTGCTCCGCCGATGGTGGCGGCATAAGGAGTGAATTCGGTCATGGTCTTCTCAGAAGTTCTCAGTCGCGGTCAACGGGCTCGTCGGGCTCGTCTTCCTCTTCTTCGACATCGGGATCCGGCTCCGGTTGGTCCCGATCGGGGTTGGTCTCGTCCGGCGGAGCAAAGGGGCTGTGAGAGCCCGGCGGTGGAGAGGCGTGGCGCGGCTCGTCGGGCGTGGCGCAGGCCCAGATGCCGGCGACAAAGCAGAGCAGAATTGCCGAGGTGAGATACTTCATCGATTACCACTCGAAGGTGCAGGGGAAGATGATTCCAATCGCTGTATGTACCATGCGTTTGGACGGGACAATGTGCAAGGAAAGGCCAACGAAGATCACCAGATGGGGTCAGACAGTGTGTCCGTCTGTTGACTTGGTTCGCCGCGATACCATCTTGGCCATGGAAGCGATCGAGTACTACTGCTGGCCGCCCCTTTTGATAGTTCTGTTGTCTCTTGAAAATTTCGAGGTAAGCGATGCGACCCCATCTGCTCGTCCCCACTGATTTTTCGATGCCCGCCAAAAAGATGGTGAAGAATCTCGACGATTTCCGCTTCGCCGGCGCCGAGCGAATTACCTTGTTGCATGTTCGGGAGGCGGCTTATCCGGCACAGACCTCGCTGGAGCAAGATGATTATTTTCGGGAATTATTGGAGGAAACGGCCACCGATCTTCGCTCCCGGGGATGGAGGGTCGACATAAGAAAAGAAGAGGGTCGTCCGGGGTCTCGAATCGTCGAGTTGGCCGAAGAGGTGGGGGCCGACATGATCGTATTGGCCAACCACGGCCATGCGGCGCTGAGCGAGGTCGTTTTGGGGAGCGTGGCTGCCGATGTATTGGAGCGGGCGAAAAAGCCGGTGTTTTTGTTCTGTAGCAAGGCGGTCGATGCGCCGCTGTGGGATCGGATCGTTCACCCCACCGATTTTTCCGAAGCTGCCGACAGGGCGCGGTCCTGGGCTGCCGAACTGGCCCTGGAGGAGGGGAGTCCATTGGTGTTGTTGCACGCCGTCGATGATCGCTACTCCAGCGAAAGGACAGCTCAAAAACGCCGGAAAAAACTGGAGACCCTACGCGCCGAACTCAAAACCGAGGGATTGGATTCGGTGGAGATTCAAACGGTTCATGGTCCGCCCAAAAAGATGGTCGTCGAGGCCGCCGATCACTATCCGGGAGCTCTGTTCGTGATGGGATCTCAGGGGCGAGGGTGGTTCGGTGATCTATTGCTGGGCGGCACGTCGCGGGCGATGGCCCGACGGGGAACCCATCACGTATTGTTTATTCGCTGATCGAAAGTTCAAAAAAAGGGGGGGCGATTGACGGCGGCGATGTAGATCGCAACTTCGATATCTGCTCTGGCGGCAATCAACGCGGGGAGGTCGAAGTGGCATGTGACGAGTTGCAACGCCCGGAGGTCGATGTGCTCATCGTCGGCGCGGGGCCGGCGGGTCGGTGGTTGGCCGCACTTTTGGTTCGGCGCGGAGTATCAGTAATCCTCGTCGATCCCGTGGTGGACCGGAAATGGGAAAATACCTACGGGGTGTGGACAGATCGACTCCGGGGATTGGAGTTGAACGTAGACCTGAAGAGGCGCTGGTCCTCGCCGGTGGTCCGGTTTTTTGGGGGCGCACAAGAGCGAAGGCTCAGGCGCTGCTATGGTCAGATCGACGGAAATCGATTTCGAGATCGCCTCGATGCGGTGATGGACTCCGGCCAATGCCGTCGCCTCGCCGCTGTGGGAAAGCAGGTCATTGGCGATGGTGATGCATCGCGCGTGGTACTGGGCGACGGAGCACCGATCGGTGCAAAACTTGTCGTCGATGCCTCCGGGGGAGCGGCGGGATGGGTCCGATGCGACCGATCGAAAGAGCCCGGATTTCAAACCGCGTATGGCCTGGATGCTCGATTTAGAGGAGATCCACTGAAGGGGGCATCGATGGTCCTCATGGATCTGTGCGCCGCTTTGGGAGCGGATGGTCGTGATATGGGGGAGCCCAGTTTTTTATATGGCATGCACCGGGGAGGGGAGCGCTATTTTGTGGAGGAGACGGCGTTGGTCGCCCGTCCGGCGGTCTCGATGGATGTGCTCAAAAGACGGTTGCACGCCCGGCTTCGGCAGGTGGGCGCGAAGGTCGTCGAGGTTTTTGGCGAGGAGCATTGCAAAATTCCGATGGGGACCGGTCCACCCGCCGCCGGACAGCCGGTGGTGGCCTTTGGAGCGGCCGCCGGTTTTGTGCATCCGGCCACCGGTTATCAGATGGCGAAGATGCTTCGAATGGGGCCCGAAGTGGCCGATGTGATGGTCGCCGGGCTTCGGCGCGGGCTACCGGGCGACGCCATCGCCCGGCGTGTCGGGGAAGTGATGTGGCCGGCGCCGATGCGTCGGGCCTACGAGCTGTTGTGCTTTGGGATGGAGGTGTTGTTGAACTTTGATCAACTGGCGACCAGTCGTTTTTTTGGGGCCTTCTTTGGGCTTCCCGACAGCGATTGGCGAGCCTATATGAGCGGGGAAGCGGGGCCGGATCATGTGGCGAAGATCATGTGGCGAGTCTTTCGCCGGGTCCCCATGAGGATGCGGTATCGGCTGGGGCGGCGGGCGCTGGCGGAGTACGAGGTGCTGCGAAATGCCCTGTGGTCACGGGATACCCCAGCGCCGGAGGACGTGATCAGAAGCTCGGAGGTCATCGATGGCTGATTCACATTCACTGCGAGCGACACATCCAAATCGAAAGGGAGTGGCATCGGCGACGGCCATCGTGGGGCTCTGGGCCGGCAGTTTGATCGCCCTTCTGTCGGTGGACGCGACGACGCTTGCGTGGTGGGTATTTGGGCCGGCCGTGGTGTGGCAGACCTTTTTGTATACAGGGTTGTTCATCACCGCCCATGACGCGATGCACCGCACGATCACACCGGATTATCCACGCATCAACGACGCCATCGGACAGATCGCGGTGGGTTTATATGCCTTATTTTCCTATCGCCGAGTGCGCCAGGCACATTGGCGCCACCACGATCACCCCGTCAGCAATGAGGATCCCGATTTTCACGGCGAGGAGCATGCCGGGTTTGGACGGTGGTATCTGCGCTTTATGATCACCTATTTGTCGGTGCCTCAGCTTGTTGGAATGGCCGCGGTGTTCACCCTATTACAGCACCTGGTGGGGGTGGCGGTGATCAATTTGGTTGTTTTCTGGGTGGTGCCGGCGTTGGCGAGTACGGTGCAGCTATTTTATTTCGGGACCTATTTGCCACATCGAAAACCACCCCAGGGACACGAGGAGCCACATCGGGCGACGAGCAACGACTTTGCGCCGTGGCTGTCATTTTTGACCTGTTATCACTTCGGTTATCACCGGGAGCACCATGAGCGGCCCGATCTTCCATGGTGGCGGCTGCCGGAGTTGCGCAAGCGGTCGTCGCAGTGAGGGGCTGCACTGTGGGCTGCCGAAGAATTGCTGCACCAAGAGATGATTGGATTTTTTGAGATGAGGGGAGTGACGATGGATGATGAGCCAACGCCAGTGGTGGTGATCGGCGCCGGATTTGGAGGACTCGCAGCGGCCGTTCGACTTCGGGCGATGGGGTATCCGGTAGTGCTCATGGAGGCCCGCGATCAGCCCGGCGGAAGAGCAGGGGTATTTCGCCGCCAGGGATATAGCTTCGATGCCGGTCCGACGGTGATCACGGCGCCCTATTTATTCGAAGAGCTCTTCGAGTTGGTGGGCCGAAGCCTCGATGATTACGTGGAGCTGATCGATGTCGATCCCTTTTATCGCATCAGCTTCTCCGATGGGATGGTCTTTGATTACACCGGCGATGAACAGCGGTTGATCGAAGAGGTGCGCCGTTTCAACCCCGGCGATGTCGAGGGATATCGCCGACTCGCCGCCCACGCCCATGAAATCTTCGAGTTGGGGTATCAGGAATTGGCGGATCAGCCCTTTGAGTCATTGATGGATATGCTGCGGCTGGTTCCGGCGATGATTCGTCTGCAAAACTACCGCTCGGTCTACGGATTGGTGTCGCGCTATATCGATGATGAACGCCTGCGCCGGGTCTTTTCGTTTCAACCTCTATTGGTGGGGGGAAATCCCTGTACAGTGACCTCGATCTACCTGTTGATCCACTGGGTGGAGAGAAAGTGGGGAGTTCATTTTGCCCGCGGTGGAACGGTGCGGTTGGTGGCGGCGATGGTGGAGTTGTTAAAGGAGATCGGCGTGGAGATCCGATTGCAGTGCGCCGCCGAAGAAATCTGCGTGGAACAGGGCTCGGCGCGGGCTGTCATCACGGAGCACGGAGAGCGGATTCGGTGCCGGTTCGTGGTCTGCAATGGCGATCCGACCCATGCCTATCGCCACCTGTTACGGCCCGAGCATCGCTCCAAGAATTCACGACGACGTCTATCGAGGATGTGCCAATCCATGGGGTTGTTCGTCGCCTATTTCGGGACCGACCGAAGATACGAATCAGTGCACCACCACACGATCGTAATGGGTGAGCGCTATCGCGGCTTATTGAGCGATATCTTCGAAAAAAAGGTGTTGGCCGACGACTTCTCGCTGTATCTGCATCGGCCGACGGCCACGGATCCAACGCTCGCCCCAGAAGGACACGATGCGTTCTACGTATTGTCGCCGGTCCCGAATAACAAAAGTGGGATCGACTGGGGCCGCAAGGGAGCGATGTATTTTGAGCGGATCGTCGACCATCTGCAGCGCCGTCATTTGCCCGATCTCGGCGATCATATGACGGTGCGGTTTTGGAAGACCCCGGATTATTTTCAGCACCAGCTTCGCTCGGCGTCGGGGGCCGGCTTCGGTCTGGAGCCCAGGCTGCGCCAGTCGGCGTGGTTTCGCTATCACAATCGATCGCCCGATATCGAGGGGTTGTATTTCGTCGGCGCCGGCGTCCATCCCGGAGCGGGGATTCCCGGCGTGCTGACCTCGGCGAAGGTGATGCAAAAGCTCGTCGATCCTCCACTGGAGGGGGAGAAAGTGGAGATTCCGCAACCTGTAACGAGGGTTATGGCATGAAGCCGGGGGGCGAAGTACAAATCCAGCAGGTGATGCGTAGCGGAAAGGAGGTTCTGGCCCGCCAATCCCGTACATTTCGTATGGCATCGCTGTGGCTGCCGAAGAGAACACGCGATGAGGTCGCGGTATTATATGCCCTCTGTCGGCTCATCGATGATCTGGCCGATGAATGCAGCGATGAAAGGCGGGCGAAGGAGCAGTTGGACAAGCTTCGACGGGAGTTGGAGCTGCGCGAGAAGCCGCGCCCGCTGGTCGCCGGATTTCGTGATATCGCCGGGCGCCGGGGCCTCGATGTGGCCATTGTTCACGAGCTTATCGACGGCGTATCCGGCGATCTCGGTGAGGTGCAGATTCAGACAGAAAAAGAGCTGCTTCGCTACTGCTATCGGGTGGCGGGCACCGTGGGGTTGATGATGTGCGCTGTGCTGGGGGTCGACGACGACCGAGCGCGGGCCCACGCCATCGATCTGGGGGTGGCGATGCAGTTGACCAATATTTGCCGCGATGTGCTCGAGGACGCGCGGCGCGGGCGAGTTTATCTACCGGCGGAGTATCTGGAGGCCGTCGGTCTCACGCCGCGTCAGATCCTCACCGAAGAGGTCGATCAACAGGCCCTAAAAATCGTGGTGGAACAGCTCTTGGAACTCGCCGATCGTTATTACGAGAGCGGCGACCGGGGGATGCATTATATCCCGGCTCGGTCGCGCTTTGCCATCATCTTGGCCAGCCGGACCTATCGTGCGATCGGGTTGTCGCTGCGGCGCCAGAAATGTGACGTCATGGCCGGACGTACCGTGGTCTCTGCGCCGAGAAAATCGATGTGGCTTGTGGTTTCGCTGTGGAGTTGGATGACCCTGAGTGTGCGAAATCGCATCCACGGTGGGGATCACCAAACGTCGTTACACTCGGCGCTGCGCGGCTTGCCCGGTGTCGAGGGGGGGCAATCCAGGCGATGATCGAGTTGTCCTGTTCCGATATGGGATTGCCCGGCCAATTAATGGAAACCCCTGGCGCCTTTTTGTGGTGGTATGTCGACCTCGTAGACCGCTCGGGAAATGGGTTGGTCGTCATCTGGAGTTTTGGTCTACCCTTTTTGCCGGGTCATGCCGATGGGGCACGGCGGGGGGATCTGCAGCCTCCGTCGAATCGACCGAGTCTCAACGTATCGCTGTATCGACGGGGAAAGCTCGACTTTTATCTGCTTCAAGAATTCGATCCCGCAGACGTTCAATGGCAGCGCGAGCGAGATGGTGAAAGCTCATGTTGGGTTTTTGGAGATTCCAACCTTTGCAGCGAAAGGGTCGAAGAGGAGCGTCGGGTAGAGCTGTCCCTGGTCCTCGACGTGCCGGCGATGGAACAGGCGGTTTACGTTGATGTGTCGGCAAGGGGTCCGGAACTCAGAGGGGACTGGGCCCCCGAATCGGAATCGACGCCGGAACGGGCACTATCTCAGCTTCCTGATCACCAGTGGAGTCCGCTCTTATGCGCCGCGTCGGGACGGGTGGACGTCGATATGGGAGAGGGTGGACAACAATTTGTCGGGCGGATCTACCACGACCGAAATGGTGGATGTCTGCCGCTTCATGACCTGGGCATTCAGTGGTGGTCGTGGGGTCGTGTGGCCCTCGAAGAATGCGAGTTCGTCTATTTTGTGCTCCATGGGCGAAGTCGCCGGTGCAGAGCACTGTTCTTGATGGTCGAGTCCGATGGAACAGCCCGGAAGATGATGACCTGTCGGGTCGGGAAAAGCGAGGAGTCGAAAAATCTGGCGGGGCTTCGATTTTGGCGACGAGTCCAGATTGAGCGTCGCCAAAAAACGTGGCTGAATCTGCATTTCGAGGCCGTTGATAGCGGGCCGTTTTATCAGCGCTCGCTGGTTCGAGGCACGGTTGTAGGGGGAGGGCAGATCCGGGGAATCGCCGAGTTCTGTGAACCCGATCGGGTCGATCTAGGGCGCCATCGACCGATGGTAAAGATGCGCGTTCATCACCGCCGGGGCGACAATTCGATGTGGTTGCCGCTTTTTTCGGGGCCGCGAAAAGGACGGGTGCGAAGGCTGTTGAGAATGTGGGCAAAGGGGGGCTGAAGATGCCAAAGGCGGTGGTCGTGGGAGCCGGTCTGGGAGGATTGGCGGCGAGCCTGGCGTTGTGTGAGAAACCGGACTGGGAGGTCACCGTTGTGGAGGCGGCGTCTCGAACGGGCGGTAAGGTGGGATGGGAGCGCCACGAAGGGGTGATCTTCGATACCGGGCCCAGCCTGTTGACCTTGCCCGGTGTGGTCGAAAAGGTCTGTCGCCAGGTTGAATGCCCCATGGAGGACCGGCTGACGTTGGTGCGACCACAGCCGGCGTTTCGCTATTATTTTTCGGATGGAACGACATTCGAAGTGGCCCACTCCGTGGAAAAGACGGCGCAACATATCTCCGAAGCTCTGGGCGCGCGGGCTGGACAGGAATACGCGGCATTTTTGGACTACGCAAAGGGGATCTGGGAGGTGGCGGCTCCTGCGTTCGTCTGGGGCAGCGCCCCCACATTGGGCAGTGCCCTTCGGCTGGGACTGACGAAGCTCAGAGAATTTCGCCGCGTCGATCCGATGCGGACGATGGCGGAGGCCATCGAAGAGCGGATCTCGGATTGGCGATTGCGCGATTTTTTCTGGCGCTACGCCACGTACAACGGCTCCGACCCGCGCAGCGCTCCGGCGACGCTCAATTGCATCTGTTGGGTGGAGCAAGGACTTGGTTTCTGGGGCGTTGAGGGTGGAATGAATCAATTGGTCGATGCCCTGGAGAAGTTGGCCCGGCAACGGGGCGTGACATTTCTTCTCGAGCACCCTGTGACGGCGATCCGGCGGCGAGAAGGTGTATTTGAGATCGCCGGCGAGGATTACGAATTGGACGGCGACGCAGTGGTGGTAAACGCCGACGTCCGTCATCTGGTCGAAGAATTGGCCGGCCATGGGGTCGATCCCAATCTGTCGCTTAATGGTCCGTCGTCGATGTCGGCCTGGACGGCTGTCATACGCGCCCGGCGGCGACCGCCTGGCGAGCGCTGTGCTCACGCCGTTATTTTTCCCGATGGCGATTACGGCCGGGAGTTTTCCGATATCTTCGATCGGAAAACTCCCCCTGCTGATCCAGCGATCTATTTATGTGCTCGAGAAAAGGCTCATCAGGCTCGTGGGTGGAAAAGAGAGGAGCCGCTTTTCGTGATGGTCAATATGCCGCCGGGAATGGAATCGGAGGCCGATGAGCATCGGTGCGAACGGTTGAAGCATCATGTATTGCAGCGGCTTCGCCAACTCCACCACATCGACGGCGATGATGAGGTGATCTGGGAGCGCACACCCCGCGATCTGGCGCACCGATTTCCGGGCAGCCGGGGCAGTCTGTACGGAGCGGCGTCCAACGGTCGGTTGGCCGCATTTCGCCGTCCCGCAAATCGGGTCGATGCGGTACCGGGATTGGTGTTGGCCGGTGGCAGCGCTCATCCCGGCGGTGGAGTTCCACTGTCACTTCAATCCGGGCTTCAGGCCGCCCGGGAGTTGTTGAGCCACGGCGAGAAATGGGGATTATTCGAATAGCGCGCCGGAAAGAGCGGTGTGTTGCACGCCGCGGCAGGCCACGGAGTGATCGTCAGCGGGGCCACAGATGGCGAGGACGCCGCTCCACAATTCGGTGGCGTGTTCGAGGGCCTGGCTGGGGCGAAAGAAATAGCCCTCTCCGGTTTCACGGGCGATCTCGACAGGCCGCAGCACCTCACCGGCGCAGTAGAGCTCGTCGTCGATGCGGGCGCAGACCTGACCGGTGGCCGTCGCCAGATCGTCGACGTAGGCGATCTCCGGGACTGCTGTGGGTATATTTCTGGGCTCGAGATCGTTGAGACCGAATTGACCGTAGTCGTTATTTCCCCAGCAAAATAATTCGCGTCGCTCTCCAAATAGAGCACAGGTGTGGCGAAAGGCGACCTCCAGATCGATGGTCTTGGCCGGAGCCAGCACCAACAATCTGGGCTCGGCGACGGCGGAAACGCCGTCTACTCCCAACCCCAACTGTTCGTATTGGTTGTCGCCCCAGCAGGACAGGGCGCCCGCGGTGTCGAAGCCACAGGTGTGTACGGCTCCAGCGCCGATTTGTTCGACATTTTTGAGGTCTCCGACCTTTTTCGGAGTGGTGACCCGGGAGTCGGTGTCGCTGCCAATGCCGAGTTGTCCGCGGACGTTGCTGCCCCAGCAAAAGACGTCGCGGGACTCTACCAGAGCGCAGGCGTGATAGGCGCCGAGTGTTACGTCGATGACCGGTGGAAGAGGATCGATCCGCATCGGCTGGGCACTGAATTCCAGATCGTCGTCGGCGAGAACGCCATGCTCGTTGCTGCCCCAGCAATACAAGTCACCTTCGTCATTCCAGGCACAGGTGGTGTCGAAATATCCCACGCTCAGCCCGCTCATGGCCCCGATCCCGACCACTTTCGTCAATTCGCTGCTATTATTGGTGGTTCCATCGCCGAGCTGGCCGACCGCATTTTTTCCGGTGCACCAGATGTGGCTTTTCTCGTCCAATGTGCAGACGTGATAGGTGCCGAATTGAAGATATGTCACGCCCGGAGGATCCTCGGGCGTCTGGTCCTCGCAGCGCTCTGCGCAGCTTAAACCAGTGGCGAAGACGAGGAAAATCAGCCAAGTGAACCAGGGACGTACTGGATAGTGCATGAGGGCTTCGGGGAGTGGGTATAAAACCGTTTGGCGCGCGCCCCCAAGAGCTTATCACGGCGCTGATGAAGTGTCAGATGGGAACCACTTTTGGGGAATCGATGTTGCGGCATGGAGTAGTTGCAGCACCCGTTGTCTGCTGCGGATCGCCGGCTCAAACAGGTCCGTGGCACGGCGCAGGACGGTGGTGAGATTCATCGATGTTCCCATGGCTTCGAATGTGTACATCCATTCCCCCTGTCAGATGAGCGAATCGCTCGGGTTTATTGGAACCGAAGAAGCTAAGTGCCGTTCTCAGCCGGTCAATTCGGCGATTCGATCGCCTGCCCGAAGGGCCATGGCCATGATCGTCATCTGGGGATTGACGCCCAGGGAGGTGGGAACGGTGCTGCCGTCGACGATATGGAGATTGTCGGTGCCGAAGAGGCGGTGGTCGAAATCGACGACGCCGTCGGTTTCGGTGGCCGCCATGCGGCAGGTGCCCAGCGGGTGTGCGCCGAGGAGCCGGAAATCCAGGGGCCCGACGTCGAGGTCGGTTACCTGGCGGGCCTGTTCTTGGCTGCGGATGATGGGATCGGAGCCAAAGCCGGTGAAGACCTCACGGGCGCCGGCCTCCAAGAAAAGCTGTGCCAGAAGGCTGGTGCCGGCTTTGAGCTTTTCGATGCTCTGTGGGCTGAGTCGGTATTGGATGACCGGCAATCCGTCGGGGCCGCGGCGCACCGATCCCACGCCCTTGTCTCGGACCATAAACCCGAATTGGCCGATGCGCGCAAAATCGTCCATCCACTCCGTCAACTTCTCACCGACCCAGGGCAGCATGGGAGCCGTCAATTGGGGGTGGAGATAGTAGCCCTCAAAGCGGATCCCCCGATCTTCGAAGGCGTGAATGGCGTAGCCCTGAGGGATGGTATCCCAGGGGTCGAGCTTTTGGTTCATCCGTGCCAACACGCCGTGGCCGGGGTGGACCGAGAGATTCTTGCCGATCCATGAATGGCGAAATCCGTTTTCTCGCAAAAAGATCGGACTGTGGATGGCACCACAGGCGATGATGATGCGATCGGCGTGTATCCTCATCCGGCGGGGCCGTCCGTGGCGATCGGTGCCGCGGGTTTCCACGGCGACGGCCCGCGATCCGTTCATCAAAATTCGGGTCGCCGGTAGCCCCACGTAGAGCTCGGCACCGGCCCGCAAAGCCGCTGGAACATAGGAAACGTCGGTGGATCGCTTGGCTCCCTCGGGGCAGCCCAGTATGCACTCGCCGGCGCCGGTGCATCCGGGAGCGTTGCGCGGCAGCGGACCGTGGTCCAATCCCATGCGGTCGGCGCCGCGGGCGATGACGTCGGCGATATTGCCCAATACCTCGCGCTTGCCCGGCTCCACCTGGAGCATGCCGGCCACTTCTTTGGAGTAGTCATGGTATTGTTCGGGCCGAAAATCATCGGGAAAGCCCAGATCGCTGCGCCATTGCTCCAAAACAGCGTCGGGCGTGGCAAAGCAAGTGCCGGAGTTGATGGTCGTCGTGCCGCCGACGGTTCGGCCCTGTGGAATGACGATCGGCGTACCCACCGAAATATTGGTCGCCCGGTGGCGATAGGTGGCCATCATGCGATCCAGCGGGGGACCGGAGAAGTCCTGGCGGCGAAAATAGCGGCCCTCCTCGATCATAGCCACGGCCAGACCGTGTTTGGCGAGTTGATAGGCCACGGCTGCTCCACCGGCGCCGGTGCCGACGACGACGGCGTGGGCCTCGATGTCGGTCTCTTCTTCCAGATATTCCGGGGCGATGACCCGGCGCATATATCGCTCTTCGGGCTCCGCCGCCACCTCTTGGGGACGGGGATGGCCGATGGCGTCGAGGTAGTCGTAGCGGCCGAAATGGGCGGTCTTGACGAAGATGGTCAGCAACTGGGCCAACAGGCGCACCGTGGGAATATCAAACCGGCCCTCGTCGGCGCTTGCGGGATCGGTCCATTGCTCCAACAGGGCTCGGCGCCGATCGACGGGCAGCGATGAAAAATATTGGCCGTCACTGAGCAGTGTAACCCGCTCCAATAGGCGCAACCCGAGCCGATGCAGCCAATAGGCATGGGCCGGCATGGACTGAATCTGATGGGCCGTCTCGTCGATGGTGATCTGATCGGGGGCCGGGACCGATTCGCCGGCGCAAAAGGTCGCCTCCACCAGTGATTGTAGGGTCGTCTGTTCTCCTTCGGATAACCCGTCGTCGCCATCGGCCCCTCCCAGCGGGGTGTGCATATCGGCGCGAGGAATCGAGCTCGAGGGCCACCAGGAGGTCAAGAACTCGCCGAGATCGCCGAGTTCGAAGCGCAATTCACCGCTGGCAATGACGTCGTCGCCGGCGGTGATGGTGCCCTCCATCTGGGTCATGGAGGCGACGGGGCGAAAGAAGCTGATATCCTTTTGGGCCGTGAATTGGCACAACGTTCCGGAGGGATCCTGGAAGCGAAAATCGT
>SKPJ01000049.1 GCA_007119595.1 Myxococcales bacterium | reverse complement strand
GGCGTGGGCCACGTACTGTAGCGACCGTTGAGGTCGCGGTGAAGTTGATGAAGCGCAGTGGTCGTGGGAGCCCAGTTGATCGACGTGCTCATCAGTATCATCTCCATTGCCGCGTCGTTGCCTGCCGAGTTTGACCGCAGTCGCTGCGGCATGCCACCGTTTGAGTCGAATGGTGTAGCCAGCGTGTCGAGGCTACGGTGCAGGTCGTTGGTGATCAGAGTGGCAACGTTCGCACGATGGGAGCAGGGTCAAATCACAATTGGGACTTCCGCGACGATATCGAGGGCAGATACCGGTGCCATCGGTGCGGAATTTTTCCCAGGGGCACAGAGCGGTTTGTGTTGGAGCCGAAGACAAGAGGAGAGGTGATGGGGACGGAGATTGAGCGAAAATTTTTGGTCCGTTCCCCGGCATGGCGTGGCAAGAGCCGTCGGGAGATCGAGATTGTGCAGGGCTATTTGAGCACCGACGCCGATCGAACGATTCGAGTGCGGATTTGTGACGATCGCGCTGTGTTGACGATCAAAGGACGTCCACAGGGGCTGGTTCGCCGGGAATTCGAGTATGAGATACCGGTGGAGGATGCGCGCCAATTGCTGGCGGATTTTTGTGAAGGCCAACTCATTGAAAAGCGGCGCTACGAAGTCCCCGTGGATACACATCTGTGGGAGGTCGATGTCTTTTCAGGGGCCAATCAGGGTTTGGTGGTCGCGGAAGTGGAGTTGAGCCGACCCGATGAGAAGGTCAAATATCCGTCATGGATCGGCGATGAAGTAACCGGCGAGGTGCGCTATTATAACGCGCGGCTCGTCGAAGAGCCCTATCGAGATTGGGATGAGCATCCAACGCCGTGATCGAGTCGCGGTGGCGGATCGCATCATGGAGAATAGGCGATGACAGCGAAGGGACGACAAGAGATCGAATCACCGGATCGAAGCCGTATCCGGCCCTATGGCGATACGCTGGATGATGGAAAGATTCAGCTTTCCTTTACCCTTCCCGTCCCCTGTGGCGATCGGGCCCGGGAGGCGGCCCGCCAGACGACACAGAAGATGGGGCTGTCCGGCGCTCAGATCTACCATATGCAGGATCTGGGGGAGGGATATACCTATTTTATCGTCTATGCCGAATTCGAAAAAACGATCGACTACTCCTCCATCGAGGTGGCCAGTATCGAATCTCGGCGACTGGATTTTTCACAGATCAATGAGTTCATCGCCGAGCGGATCGGTCGCGAGATCACAATTTTGGGTGCCTGTACGGGAACTGACGCCCACTCGGTGGGGATCGACGCCATCATGAATATGAAGGGGTATGCCGGGGAATACGGGCTTGAACGATACCCCATGATCGACGCCGTCAATCTGGGGATGCAGGTTCAAAATGAGGACCTAATCGCAGAGGCGATCGAGCGGGACGCCGATGCCTTGCTCGTCAGTCAGGTGGTGACGCAAAAGGACGTGCATATCCGAAATCTTTCAGAATTGGCGGATATGCTCGATGCGGAGGGAATCCGACGCCAATTGGTCGTCGTCTGTGGAGGACCGAGGATCTCCCACGAATTGGCGTTGGAGCTCGGTTTCGACGCCGGATTCGGGCCCGATACGACGGCGCCGGACGTGGCGAGTTTCGTGATCCACGAAATGGTACAGCGCCAGTTGTGCTGAGTATGCCAGTTACAGGGTTTTTCTGCGGCCCGATTTTTCGATAAAGCCCTTCGGCCATTCCCCGCCGCGCAGGGTAGCCTGGACGTGATAACAGTGGGTGATATCGACGCCCTCCAGATCGATGTCGCTGGCGGTGAGTTCGCGCAATGTCACGTGGGACCAGGCCCCACCGTCGATCGATACATCTTGCCAGCGGCCCCCTTTGAATGTGACCCGTTCCATCCACCAGGCACTCGATGTCACGGACTCAAAGGTACTGTCATTGAGCCGCGAATCGGTCCATTCGCCATCGTCGAGGGAGATATTTTCAAAACGGCAACTGCCGAGGGTGCTGGCGTCGAGGGCCCATCCCTCCAGATTTCCGCCTTTAAAATGACAGTGGAGCAAGGTGGCACCGTCGAAGAATGCTCCCTCCAGACAGGAGTCGATAAAGCGGCACTCCGAAAGAGTGCAGTTTTCAAAGGCCGCATGGGTCAAATCGATGTCGGAAAAATCGAAGCCGGTGAGCGTCAATTCGCTGAAGGTGGCGGCCTCCATCGACAGGGGTTGGTCATTTTCGAGGCGTTTTCGCACGGCGTTGTGAAAGGCCCGGGGATTAGCACTGTTGACCAGGGAGACCAGATGATTGGACATAGAAGACCTCGTGGAGCAGGAGCGTAGCATCGAGAAGCGACGTTCGCATTCGACGACGGCAACTTATGCACATCGGTGGGACGGTGCAAGACGGAGAGGCGAGCCAATTTACCTCGATGGCGGTTTGCGAAACCGAACCTCGGCGATGAGGGGGTCGGCACCGGAGAGGAATTCGGTCAACGCAAAATCACAGGGGCCGATACCGGAGCCGTCGCGCCGTGGCGCGTGATGCATATGGGCAAGCCGCACCCGGAGGTGATCGTTTCGGCGCAGGCTTTCGGCGCGCGCAAAATAGCGCAGGGCGGAGGCGATGACCGGCGGGGTACGCGGGCCGAGTCCGACGCCGAGTAGGCGGAGGGGGTCGTTGATGGTCATGGCCAGAAGGGCGTTGAATTCGTCGAGGGGAGGGCGCATCACTTCCCACCGGGCTAAATGGTCCGGTTTTTTGGCCGGCACCGATTCGGCGATGATGGCGGCGATGGGGCCGTGCTCTTCGCGCAAGGCGTCCAAAAAGTCCATTGCTGCAAAGAGGCGATTGAGGTCATAGTCCACCGAGCGGGCATCGATGCCGAGTTGAACGAATTTTTTGGCCAGACGTGCCGGGGCGTGCCGGCGGCGCAATACGGCCACTGGCAGTTCGTGGGCAATGGCCAGGCGTTCCACGGCGGTGGCCAATACGGCGTCCGGACCCGGCATATATACCAGTGGCGGTCGATCATCGTCGAGCCATCCCGCCGGCCGGGAGCGGCTGTCGAAGGGAGTCCAGCTCACGCTCTTGCGGTGATCTTGGCCGATGGCGATCGGCGACTGGTCACCACCGTGCAGAAGTTCTCGGGCCAGTAATTTGGCGATTTCTTCCCCCGGTAATTTTCCGCCATCCACATCGATGAGCCGTGTTCGCGCACCGGGGTGGCGCCGGTCGAGGAGTCGGCACAGACCGACCATCGCACCGTAGGGGGCGGCCACCGGGTCGAAGTGATCGAGTCCGAATCCGCCGGCGGTGTCGACGGCGGCCACAAATCCCGAATCGGGCTGCATCAGACGGGTCGTCATGCGCTCGGCGACATGCATGGCGTCGTCGATCACCGACATGGCGTCGTCCAGATCGGAGGGGGCTCGCAAACTGCCCAAAAAGATCACCGTGTCCGCAGGTGCTGAAAAATCGGGGCGCCGGTTTCCGACGCGGACCCGATAGCCCTCGCCGGATAGGATGTCGCTGAGGACGGGAGCAACGCCGAAACCGTCATTGGTCAACAGGATACGGCTATCCTTTTGGAGTGCCGAAAATATTTGTGGACCATCGTCTCCGTCCCCATAGGGGGCGTCGATCAGGGTCGGTTGATCGATTCGAAAGGGGCTGTCCGGCGTTTCTTCGGGCGCCTTCTTGCCGGTGGACGCTTCGCCCGATGTGGCGGTCGAGGGAGGGGCTTGTTTGTCGGACTGGTGTTTTGCATCTTCCGGAATTGCCACTCCCCGGGAATGGAGATGGGCCGGTAATGTGTTCTGCGAGTGATCGACGTCCGGTGTGAGCGAGGCGGAGCGTTTGGTTTCGCTCCGAT
>SKPJ01000279.1 GCA_007119595.1 Myxococcales bacterium | reverse complement strand
GTCGAAGCGGCGTTGCGGCTCGCTCGACGATGCTACATCGCATCGCCTCGTCGCCGCGCCTTGTCCGACGCACACTCGACTTTGCAGTCTATCTCCATCAACTTCTGCTCACGGCGTTATATGGGACTGTTCACAGAATATTGTCTCCAATCCTTGTAGCAAAATCCCGTTGATTTCACAATTTTTGTGGTGGTTGTCGCGGGCGATCAACCGGAGATTGTGTGCGATCGATCAATCGAGTCGACCGCGTCGCCGCGCGATCTCGACGGCCATGGGATAGACGTTGATGCGGGCATCCAGCTTGTACAAAAGCCCCTTGATACCACTGAGCACCCGGAAGAAGGCCAGGCCCTCCGCCGGGGGAGGCATCTTCCAGAAACTGGGGTGGCGGAGGAGAAATTTTTTGGCTTCCATTGCTGGTTGCCAATCGCCGAAACAAAAGGGCTCGTTACGGGCAAAAGGGGCGAGGATGATATCGTTGTACTGAGCCAGCAATTCCAAGTCGATCGTCTCGGAGCCGTCGACGCCGTAACCGGCTCGCCGATAGCTTTTGAGCATCTCTTCGTAGTCGCCCTCCCAGTAGGAGACGAGAACGTCGAGAATTCCGTCCGAAAAGGTAGGGTCGACATCCTTGACGCAACCGAAGTCGAGCATCACGATCTGGTCTTGCTCATCCAATAGGAAGTTTCCAGGGTGCGGATCGGCGTGGAGAAGATGGGCCTCATGAAACATCCAGGCGTAGGTCTCCACCCAGCGCTCCAATAGCGTGCGCCGACGATCGTGATCGTCGATTTCGGCGAGAGCCTCGTCGAGTTTTTCTCCCTCCATATATTTCATGACCAGCACGGAGGGCCGAGTCCATTTTTCGATGGGTCGCGGTGCAATGACGCCCGGCCTCGATTGGAGCACGGAGTGAAGTCGCCCCATCTTGTCGGCCTCGGCGACATAGTCGGTCTCCTCCAGCACGATGCGGCGAACCTCCTCAAAGCACTCCTCGAGGCGTTCGCCGTCGATGGCCACCCTTCCGTATACCAAAAATTGTCGAAGTGTCTTCAGATCGCTCTCCAATGAGTCGACGACGCCGGGATACTGGACTTTGACCGCCACATCCTCTCCGGACTCCAGGCGGGCCCGGTGGACCTGACCGATGCTCGCAGAGCCGATGCATTGGGGGTCGAAATAATCGAAGACCGTGTCGATGGAGCGATCGTATGCCTCCTCGATCTGAGCCCGGACCGTATTATAGGTCATGGGAGGTACGTCCTTTTGGAGTGCCGCCAACCCGTCGGAGAGCGTGCCCGGTAAAAGCTCGGGATCGGCGGACAAAAGCTGGCCGATCTTCATGGACGCACCCTTGAGCTCGCCGAGCACATCGACGACGCGATGGGCATTCTTTTCGTACATCGCTTCGAGTTTTTCGGCCCGCACGTCTTCGTCGCCGCGAAAGACGCCGGCCAACCGTCCTCCCAGTGTGGAAGCGGTCACCTTGGCGCCCATCGAACCCAGCTTGAGCATGCGGCGAAATCGCCCCGTGGGAACCTCTTCGCCCTCCTCACCCGCCAGTTTTTCCCAATCTTCGCCCATGGCGTACTACCTTAGTCTCATGCAGTTACCTGATGAATACGCGCAGTGTACCGATGATCAACCCCACTACAAATCCCGGGGCTGGATTATGCCATGGTCTGATCAGGTGAGTATCGGAGTGGATGGGATGGAACGTCGACCACTGTCTGTTCTTGACGGCGGAGGGCAGAACATGAACCATCCGCCGGTCGATGGCGGCGAATCTAACGCTCTGGAGTATTCATGAGTAGTAAGCGATTGGACAGACCCTATGATTCAGTATTGATGCTGCGATTATGCGGTGAGGTGACCACCAAGAGTGAAGGGATTCGAAATCAATTCAATCGTCGCCTCGCCAATAACCTTCGCGATGCCTTCGAGCGCGCTGAAATCGATGCAGAGGTCCATGATCGGTGGTATCGATTTGACGTCGAAACCGATGATCGCCGGGCTCTGGATGTGGCCACTCGGGTCTTCGGAATCCGGGCTGCGAGTTGGACTCGGGCCTACGATTGGGAGGGGCTCGACGATATCGTCGACATTGGCGAAGCCCTATTTGCCGACAAAGTAGTGGGAAAGACCTTTGCTGTCCGCACCAAGCGGGCCGGTTATCGCGACAAAATTCCATTCACCTCCATGGACGTCGATCGCGAATTGGGGACCAAACTCGTGGAAGCCGGCGGCGATGTCGATCTCGATGACTACCAGGTTCGCGTCGGCATCGAGGTCCGGGAGGACAAGGCATTTTTCTTCGAGGAAGAGCTCGACGCGGTGGCAGGACTTCCCTGCGGTGTCGAGGGCCGCGCCCTGGCCTTGATGTCCGGCGGGTTTGATTCGGCGGTCGCGGCGTGGACGATGATGCGCCGCGGTGTGGATTTGGATTTTCTATTCTTCAACCTCGCCGGTCCTCCACAAGAGCGGGCGGTCAAAGAGGTCACCAAAGCACTGCATGACCGGTGGGCCTTCGGATATACGGCCTGGTTTCACGTCGTCGACCTTCGACCGATGATCGCCGAGATGAGAGAAAAGGTCGACGGACGCTTCTGGCAGTTGTTGCTCAAGCGATTGATGATGTTGGCCGCCGAGCAGCTCGCCGAGAAAAGGGGCTATCCGGCCCTCATCACCGGTGAGTCCTGTGGACAGGTTTCATCTCAAACATTGAGCAATATTGCGGCGATCACCGCTCCGATAACCACCGCTGTGCTTCGCCCCCTGGTGGGCACCAATAAAGAGGCGATCATCGCTCGATCGCGGCAGATCGAAACCCACGATATCTGCAGCCGGATCCCCGAATTCTGCGCCCTCGACGGTGGGCCTCCGATCGTCGATGGAACGCCAACACAACTCGATGAACAGCAGCAACGCGTCGATCTCGGATTGCTCGAGGAGTTGGTGCGTCAGCGGCATAGCTCGAAGGTCAAAGACCTCCGTGTCGATGACGACCCCGATGTCCAGATCGATTCCATCCCCGACGGGGCCGTGGTCCTCGACTTGCGCAGCGAACGCGATTTCGATCGCTGGTCCTGTGAAGGCGCCGTCAACTTGCCATTGGAGCGGGCCCTGGAACAGGTCGGACTTCTCCCCAAAGAATCGCCGTATCTCTTGTATTGCGAGGTCGGCCTGAAGAGCGCGTTTTTGGCCGAGAGAATGCTCCGAATGGGCTATGAAGCCTATAGTTTTTCCGGTGGGGTTGCGAAGCTCAAAAAGTGGGAGAAGAAGGCGCGCGAGGTACGGTAAAACCATCGACTTTATCCGTCGATCTCGCCCCACGACCAGGCCAGATCAAACTCCCGCACGCCGTGGCCGGAGTTGTCGATATGGGCTTCGAGTCGGCCGACCAGATAACTCGTCCAATCCGTATCGTCGACGATAAAGACTCCCGAGACCTCGCCTGCATCTCCTTCATTATAGCCGTGCTCGTAGACGACACCTTCAGTGCCCTCCGTCGACGGCTCCGTCTCATACCAGGTAATGCCGACGCCAAACTCTTGGGGATGGGAGATATCGGAGGGATTGCCCACCGGAATCTCGGTGGCGTTTTCATCGGCGGCATTGCGGATATTTTGAAAATGCAATTTCACCGTATTCATCACAGAACCGTCTTCGGTCTGTACAAAGCCAGTAGCTGACTGGGTGGACAAAAAGTCGTCGTGTCGTGTCTGGTACAATGTGACGCGTACCACTTCCGTCTGCCGATCGACGGTTCCCTGAATGGGAGTATGTCCCGATTCGTCGTCCTCGTACGTATAAAACGCACATCCGGCGGCCATGGTACACAGACCGGCCAATGCAAGGGCCCAATACTTCATCTCGGTCCTCCCAAAAAATAGGTCACCCCAAGCGTGATCTCGAGCCCGCCCAATTCGGTGAATCCATGGGTGAGAAACCCGGTATGTTCATCCAATGTCGCCGGTTGAAGAAAGTATTGGGCCTTGATCGACGCTCCGGTGCGCTTGAATTTGGTGACCGCCCATTCCAGCCCCCCGCCGCCACCGAAGGAGAGGACCCTCTCCCGGTGCAAGATCCGACGATCATTGAGATATTCCCGGCTTCCCACGGCGACACTGCCGGCGGCGATCACGTTGAATTCGACCCAGTCCGGCCGGGATCTGAGATTCCATTTGATGCCCGCCCGCAAAGGCGCCAGACGAAATCGCTCGCTGACGGTGCCGACGTCTCGGAATCGCTCCACCTCCACCGAGGCGCCGGAGACCACGCCGACGCCGGCGAAGAGTGCCAGGCTACGACTGCGCCACCGCCCGAAAGAAGCGTGTACGTCCATGTCGAAGGGAACGGTTTCCCACGAGGATGCCAGGCCGGGTCGAATGGCAATGCCAGCATCGGCTTGGACAAAATTAGGAGCGCGCTCGGCAGCCGGGACCAATTGCACCTGGTCTGTGTCGGTGGTGCTCAGCCCGGCGGTGCTCAGGCTTTCGTCGGCGAAGGCCGTCGTGGAGACAAGGAAAAGCAATACCACCGCTGCGAGCGCCGCAAACGACGGTCTCGTCGAAAAGATCGGACCCATCATTGTAAATTCCACTTCAGTTGCATCGAAATCCCGAGATCGCGGATCTCGAGTTCGATGTCATCGGCATCGGAGGGGATGACCTCGTCTCCTTCGAAGACCAGCGTCACGGGACGCGAATAATAGGGCTCCTCGGCGGTTCCAGTGCGCTGTTGATCTTCGTAGATGGTGGCGCTCGAGCCGTCACTAAATTCCACTCTGCCGGCCTCCACCTCCACCGTATAGGTGTAGTTGTAGGAGTAGGGCGTATTTGTCGCCTCTCCCACGCCGACCAGTGATACCGGTGTCGAGTGCTCTCCCGCTGTCAGATAGATATAGAAGTTATTGGGATCGGTGTTGAAGATCTCCGTACTGACCATCAGGCCCTCGATCTGGACCCGCTGGGGCCCCGATTCCGTGATGGCCGCCTGCAGGGTCATATTATTTCGCCCCGAAATATGGCTCGATTCCGAGCTGCGAGCCTCGATATGTGTATCTTCAGGAGTCAGAGACTCCACGTTCTTTTCGGCTTCCACCGTGATCGGGCTCATGACTGAACCCAGATATATGCAACCCGTCGAAACAGTGCTGCACAGCAGCATTCCAAACGCCAGACCCATCGCCAACCGCGACGTAGATTTTTCTTTCATCATGGTGGGGTTGATATATCGCGACCGATATTTGCTGTCAACGACGGCGATTCCCGCCCGCAGGGCGGTCGTCGGGTCGAGTGTGCGGGCAAGGCTGCCCGCGTTCGGGAGACAATTTCGACGAACGGTTCGGAGCGCGGCCAGCTTGGCCGCCTTGAGGTGCAATTTCGACGAACGGTTCGGAGCGCGGCCAGCTTGGCCGCCTCGAGGCGCCAGCCACCGCTCTGTGCACACCCGTAAACAGACGCCTTCTATTTCATTTGTTCGGCAGTTTCATTTCGTCAATCGAGGACTGTGTTGAAGAGAGAATCCACCACCATATTCGTGATCATGACCGTCACAGCAGCCGACGACGATGATCTTCGAGAAATGATCGATCGACTGCGGGACCGGGGGTTTGATGTCGAGGTGCGCGTCACGTGGGAGAGTGGCCATGCCCACCACTTTGCCAGAGCAGCGGCGGCACGCGGTGTCGATGCCATCGCCGCCTGCGGTGGCGACGGAACGCTCCATGAGGTCGTCAACGCCGTCATGGCCTTTGATGAGAGACCCCTTTTGGCAGGGCTGCCCTATGGTACTGGAAACGACTTTCTGCGCGGCATCGGGATCCAGCCTCGACATGGACCCGAGCAATTTGAGCAGTGGCTCGACCTGGCCCCCACGGTGATCGACGTGGGGTGTGCCGGGGAGCGCTATTTTCTGAATATGGTCAGCGCCGGTGCGGGCGCCGAAGTGACCGCCGATGCCTCTCGCGAACTAAAGGACGTGGCCGGAAGTTTTGCCTATTTTGTGCGCGCAATTCCCGCTGCATTCGATATGCCGACCCATGCCGCGAAGATCGTCGCCGAAAACCTCCACTGGGAAGGAGAACTCGCCTTTTTATTCGTCGGAAACGGCAAACGAACCGGCGGAGGCTGGCATGTATGTCCCCGGGCTAAACTCGATGATGGATTACTCGATGTCGTCATCGTGCCCTCCATTCCCTTGCGGGAGATGGCGCGCTGGGTCCGCGAGATGGTCAATGCGCAGAGTACCGGCGAATTTGGTCCCATTATCTATCGCCAGCTCCGCTGTGTGGAGATAAACTTTCAGGACGAGGTTCCACTCAATCTCGACGGGGAGCCCCTGCGGGGAGATCATTTTCGGTTTCGCGCCATCTCCGGGGCTCTTCGATTCCTTCTTCCGCCTCCCATACAATCCACCGAGTAGGTGTTTAGCCCCGATATTTTTCGGATCATTGACTGTGTTGGAATTCAATGGTGGCGTCTCTTTCATCCGCTTCCGCCGGTACTTCCTCGGAGGGGGCGATTTCCAGGCTACTCTCGAGCGCCTGCGCTTCGCTTCGCTCATCATCGTCGAGCGCTTCGTCGAGTCCCTCGTCGTAGAGTTGTCGAAGCCGGGTCTGGGCGCCATCGCTGTCTCCTTCACGATGGGCGCGCTGTGCGGCTTCCAGCAGGGCCCGTGCCTGATCGGTGGATGGATCGGGCTCGGTTTCCTCTACTTCCTCGGAATCTTCTTCTTCGATATCCTCGACCTCTCCCGCCAACGCTAGCTCGGCGCGTTTCTCGACGTCCGGTTCGGCCGCGTCGTCGGCGTCTTCAATATCTTCGCCGGCAAGGACTGATTCCTCGGCACGGGCCCGCTCGCGCTGTGTAGGGCCGCGGTCGCTGTCGCTGTCCAATGAGACACCGGCGGAGTCCATGCCTCCACGTCCAGCTCCCGCAAGTCCGAGGCCCGCCGTCGAATCTTCTTCGGTTTCCGGCCGGGCTGCCCGCTCCTGTGGTTGCTCTTCGGCAAATAAGTCGTCGGCCATTAGCTGTGGTTCTGACTCTGGGACTGCTCGTTCCGGTTGTGCGGTGGGGCGGGGAGAAGGCGCTCTCGCCGAGCGCTGTCGGCGCATGGGCTCTGGATCGGTGCTTGGCTCGTCGCGCAATGCGAGGATTTCTTCCGGTTCATCGGCTTCCTCATCGGCGTCCTCATCATCCTCCGATCGGTCATCGAAATGGGCAGCCAAGAGGTCTCGTGCCAATTCGGCACCTTCGTCTTCCGCCAGCTCGTCGAGAACGCTTTCGCTCAGGGCGATAGCCTCCTCGGCTTCTCGTGCTTCGACCTCTTTGTCGACGGCGGCCACTTCCTCGGTGGCCGGGGCCTGGTAGGTCGGCTCGTCGGCCACGGCCACCGAGCGCTGTGCCTCCGGGCTAACCGTTTGCTCCATCGATGAGTAAACGGTGTATAGCGTCGCCGAGGCCAGGAGCACGGCGGCCATCGAGACACCGGCCCATACTCTGCCCGAGCTAACGAGGGTCGACCAGCCTCCGTCGGTGGATGTTGGGCCGGCACCGCGGCGCTTTGGGCCGTCGTTGGCGTGGGTTTTGGCGGCGTCCATGATGGCGTCTTGTAGCTCTACCGGAACCTGTTGAGGCTCCGGGACATGCTTTCGGACCTCTCCGTGGGCCTTTTTGAGCTGTTGCCATCGCTCGGCGAGGTCATCGTCGTCCGCAATGGCCCGACGCAGTTCTGCTTCTTGCTCCGGCGATAATTCGCCGTACAGAAGGTCGAGCAGTTGGTCGCGGTGCGATGAGGATTCCATGTCGGTCAGTGTGTCGGTCGAGGTTCGGTTAGTAAAATAACGGTCGCTTCCGGGGGCTACATTCCTTGGTAACGGCGGCGGCGCCGAATCGATCTAATTTTGTATCTCCAGTCATAGACTCAAGGCACCATCTCCAGTTGTTCTTCGTCGTCGAAGTGGTGATCTTTGTACTCCGCGAGTTCCCCGCGAAGGTGGTCGAGGGCGTAGCGCATTCGGCTTTTGATGGTCGGCACTTTGGCGTCGACAACCTCGGCAATCTCGCGAAATTTCAGCCCCGAGATCTCGCGCAATACAAAGACCTCTCGTTGTTTTTTCGGCAGCTTCTGCAGCGCCTGTTGGAGCCGGTCACGGAACACCTGGCGTTCGGCGTCCACGCTACCGGAGTGCGCCTTGTCGTCGACCAGGCGCTGCTGATGGGTTTCGCCCTCTTCGTCGTCGGAACCGACTCGGTTTTGCAGCGAATAGACATCGGCCCGCGACCGCTTGCGCGCCGCATCGATGCAGGCGTTGCGGGCGATGGTATAGACCCAGGTGGTGAATTTTGCCGATGGTTCGTAGGTGTCAGCGCTTTTGATGACGCGCAAAAATACATCTTGTAATAACTCGTCGGCCAGGTCGCGGCGACTGCAGCTTCGGAGAATGAAATTGTAAAGCGGGCGGCGGTGGCGATCGAATAACATGGCAAATGCCCGCTCGTCGCCATCGGCATAGCGCTGCATCAACTCGTGGTCTTCCAATTCCTCGAGGGCGACCGATTTGTCGCTCTTGGAACCGAAAAATGATTTAAAAAATGCCAGAAGCATCGCCGATCCAGAACACAACCTGAGTGGAGGTTGTGAGTGTAGAGGGGATCAGTCCTCTTCGGCAACGTCGAGACCTTCATGGACGTGGGCGGCGAATTGGCCGACCGTGACTCGCTGGCCCCAGGCGGGGATGGAAGTCGATGCGTCGGAGAGGGCCTGGATGTCGTCGCTGAGCTGGCGGGCCTCGGTTCGAGCGGCGCATTGAAGTCCGATCACCTGGTTGATCCATCGCTCGGCGCCGATCAGTTCGGAGAGTACGTCGAGATCCTCTTCGATATCACCGCGCTCGATATTGGTGTTGACGTAGTTGCAGATATAGGTGGCCCGGTTGCGCAATTCATCGTCGTCTCCGTCGGTGTAGGCATCGCTGTCGTCGGGTAGGGCATTGGCGATATCGAGAAGACCGGCGACGCCGCGGGCGTCGATGAGATTGGTGGCGGCCGCCCACCGATGATTTCCAGGGCGTTGTTTGATCACCTGGGAGAGAATCGGTGAAGCCTCCTCGCCGAGGGCCTCGACGGAGGTGTTGAGAGCGGCCTGAAACAGCTCGTCTCGTACTGCGTCGTCGAGCAGAAGCTGTTCCAGATAGGGAGCGATGCCATCGCTCTGGGCCTCCACGACGGCGTGTTCCAGCTCCGAAGTCAGCTCGGGGTGCTTCTTTTTGGCTCGTTCGGCGATGGCGGCGTCGATGACTCGGTGAGCCTCTTCGTCGGGGGCGTGGCGGCGCAGCGAGGCGGCCAGCTCTCTCGGATCGTAGGTCTCGACGATCCACTCCGACAACAACTCGGCGGCTCCGTCGCCGGCGAGCGGCAACAGCAGGGGGATGGAGGCGTCGGCCAATTGGGTGCGCAATTCTTGATCTTCGCTCATCCAGTCCCGCAGGATTTGCTGTCCTTTCTCTTTTTCCTCGCCCTTCAAATAGGGCATGAGTCGGTAGATGGCATCGATGGCCCGAACGGCGACGAAATCCTCGATGGGAATTTGGGCTCCCTCCTCGCGCATCTCGTCGGTCAGCTCCGGAAAGTCCTGTTCCTGCCACATGGCCTCAATGGTGGGCATGGTCGCTACGAGAATCTGCTGCCGCTCCTGTTCATTGATTCCGTCGAGAGTGCGCGGGAGAATGGTGTCTGCTCCTTCCTCGACGATGATCTGGACGGCGCGAATGCGCACGTCCATCGGTTCGCCTTCGTCCTGAGCCCACTGCGACAGTTGGGCCATGCCGCCCTGTGCATTGCGCCAATCCTCTAGATCTTCGGGGGAGCGATCACAGCCGAGGCCCAGACAAAAAAAGGCGACCAATAAGATGATAAGTCCGGGGCGTACGGCACAGACGTCGGTGGCGGATGTAGCCATGATGAGACTCCCTGCGGCGGCGTTTTAAGTTCATCGGGTGAATTCAAGAAAGCAAGATATAGCGAGTACCATTTTGTGTCTACAGCCAACGAATATGAGTCATTTATTCGACAAGGGACCTCATTTTCGCACAATGAGGCGTGGAAGTGGTAAAGGGCTATCGATAATTGACATCGTGCATTAGAATTTAGCTTGAAAAAAATAATGCCGATCAGCTCGACTTTTGTCGGAAACAATAAAGTTGGTGACGATGACAGACAGAGTGACACCGAAGAGAAGCATCCCACTCACTAAGATTTGCGTGGCGGCGCTGATAATGGCGATGGCCGCCGTGGTATTGGCATCGCCGAAGATGGCCGTGGCGCTCGAGTTGTCTGACCAGGAGATGCAGCGATTGGAGGAACTCATCGCCTCTGCCATTGAACTCCAATCGGAGGGCGATCATCGGGCGGCGCTTCGAAAATATCGGCGGGCCGCCTCCATCAGTGACCATCCGCGCATTCAGTTGGAAAAAGCGGTCTCCTACCGGGAGTTGGGTAATTGTGAGCGCGCCTGGGATGTGTACGTTCGCCTTTTGGAACGCGACGAACTCGATTCGGCCCTCGCCGATGAGGCACGGGAGGAGATGGAAAATCTGGAGTCCTGTCTCGATCGCGGTGATCTGGTCATCCAATGTACTCCCGTGGATCGGGACGTTCATCTGTCTTTTGCCGACGATGCGCCGCAGATGAAAGAGGGAGTCTGCCCCATTCGCTGGACCCTGGCTCCCGGGCAATATGTGCTGCAAGCAGACGCCGAGGGATACGCATCAAAGACTGAGCGGTTTCGAGTGATGGCCGATGAACGAGTTTCACTCACGGTCGAATTGGAGCCCGAAGGAGGCGTTGATTCCGATACCCACTGGACGGAATACGCAAGTTATGGAGCCCTGGGAGGCGGTACGTTATTCGTGGCCCTCGCTGTAATGTCCGACCGCAACACCGGCGAACGCCGACAGAATTTAAGCGATGCCTACGAGTCCGGCGATCCTGCTCTCATCGAGCAGTGGGAATCGCATAACAAGCGAGTCCGAAGGCGCAATATAGGGCTCTACGGTGTGGGTACGACGTTGTTGCTTGCCGGCGGCGCCGGATTGGTCTGGCATCTGGTACTCGACGATGATGCCTCGTCATCCGATCCCTTGGCGTCGAGATCGGGGTGGACCCTTGGACCCACATCTCGTGGTGTGGAATTGAACCTTCGTTGGTGAGATGGGACACTGAATACGGCGATACTCGGTTTGCCTATCATTTATTGTCCTTGCCCGGCGTTTCATGATGTCCTCTGAGACCAACAGAGACGACAGCAATCAGGGTGTCACTCTGCGTATCGGTGATGTGCTCGAAGGGCGCTACCAGCTTCAGGACTTGCTCGGCGAAGGGGGAATGGGAAAGGTCGTCAAGGCTCAGGACCTTCGCCTCGAACGGCCAGTGGCCGTCAAGTTGATGCACGCTCATCTGGCTCGCAACGAGGGCTTTACCGAGCGATTTCGACGGGAGGTCGAAATCGCCAAAGTACTCAATCATCCTCATACGGTGCGGCTCTACGACTACGGTGTCACCTCTGAGGATGTGATGTACCTGGTGATGGAGCATCTGCAGGGACGAGAACTAAAGGACGTAATGGACGACGGACCGATGACCATCGGCCGTGTCCTGGAGTTGGGCAAGCAACTGCTCGATGGGCTCGGCGAAGCTCACGCCCTGGACGTGGTTCACCGCGATCTGAAGCCCGGTAATATCTTTATCTGTCAAGATCGACGGGGGCGAGAACAGGTCAAGGTCCTCGACTTTGGTATCGCCAAATCACTCAACGTCGCCCAGCAAGACCTCACGGCGACCGGCAATGTTGTCGGAACGGCGGCCTATCTGGCTCCGGAGTTGTATTTGTCGAGGGAGTTTACCAAATCGGCCGACGTATACGCCTGTGGGCTGATCCTGCTTCAGATGCTCTTCGGGCGTCGCGTCGTCGAGTCGCCCACCCTCGGTCATGCAATGGCACGCCATATCCATATGCCGATTTTGATACCTCCTTCGCTGCGCAGGCATCCCCTGGGCCAGATCTTGAAAAAGTCGGTCGCCAAGCGAAGTGAAAATCGCTTCACCGATGCCGAAGAAATGTTGGTAGAACTCGATGCCATCGAGGATACCGACGTTCCAAAGCTGATCCCGGAAGACGAGGTGGAGACGGCGTTTCGATATATGACGCAGGCCTTTGAGAAAAATAGCATCTCCATGCTCTCCTCGGATTCTGACGACGCAACCTTTGAGGAATATGGAGAGGGCACCATTGTCCTCGACGATGACGAGATGGAGCTTGTCAAGGAGGTCAGTTCCGAAATCGAGATGCTGGACTCGAAGGAAATCGAGTTCATCGATGAGCAATATGGCGAGATGGGATTTAGTAAACCGCCAGGCGTGGCTCCCTCGCCGGCCAGAGATGCGAGTGAAGCGGCGAAGCAAGAGTGGTCCACGACGCCGCATGAAAGTATTGCCACGACGCCCAATAAAAGCGTGCCCCCGACTCCCGACACGGACGTGCTGAATTCCGGGGAGATCGAATTCGTCGAACAGTCGCAGTCGTCGGTGCCGACCGAACCTAGTGTGGATGCAATTCCCACGGTTGCTCGGAAGCCGAGCAATCAAGGAAAACAATCTAAAAAAGGGCCTGCGGGGGCCGCCGGTACTGATGGGGAACAAAAACGAGGGACTGGCCGACCGGCGAGATCGATGAGAAAACGCCCCCTGCCCCCTACTGCGGTCGCCTCCTTTTCCCGACGAGAACGCAATTTCTCGCAGAACCGAGATAATAAAAAGATCCCCAAGACCGAACTCGTCGATCTCAATGAGTCTGAGCGATCGAAGGCCGTCGATCCCACCCCGGATTTTGCAATGGGAGCCGACGAGGCAACCGAGCTTCGCGAACCGGCAGACATGGTCCTCCCCGATGGGGGATTGACGTCCCCATATTCCGCCGAAGAGGTGTTGCCGGAGACGTTTATCGGTGATTTTGACCCTTCCGTAACCTCTGTGCTGAATACGGCCCAGAAGGCAACTCCGCAGTTGGAGGCAAAGGCAGAGCAGCCGAATGGGCCGGTTGCCTCCGAGCAGGAACTGTCGACGACGACCCGTTATGATAAGCCGGTGGCGCAACAAGAATCGGACTCGTTGGGGGACGAGTCGCTGGCGATCCCGAGCTCTCCGAAGTCCAATTGGGCCGCTACCGCCGGTGGCGTGGGAGTGGTCATTGGCACTGGAGCGCTGGCCGCCGCAGTTCTCTTGGCGCTGGTGGTGTGGACCATGGGTGATACCGGCGTGGACGACGGATTGTCGCCATCGGATCCGGCAGTCCAGGATCGGGAGTACGTAGAGCAGCATGGTGAAAATAACCCGGAGCAAGTGCCCACCGGGGAGTCCGCGTTGGCCGACCCAAATACGGATCGTCGGCCAATGGGTGAAGGCGACCAGGATCCCGTCGGGGAGCGTGATTCAGTGCAGGACGATGGGCAGGCGGAGGAAGCGACACCCGAACCGGAGCCCGAACCGGAACCGGAACCGGAGCCCGAACCGGAACCGGAACCGCGTCCAGAGCCGCGTCCAGAGCCGCGTCCAGAACCGCGTCCAGAG
>SKPJ01000013.1 GCA_007119595.1 Myxococcales bacterium | reverse complement strand
CCAGCGTCGAATTCAGCCTCGCCGACATCGGTGGCACCTTCGCCGGTGTCCTCCTCGACTCCGGCATCGAGCGGAGGTTCTTCCTCCCAGAAATTCGGCTCTTCTTCTTCGGGAAAACCACCGTAATCGGCCTCGATGGGCTCCTGGGGATTGGGCTCATAGTTGACGTCGTCACCGGGAGGCTCAGTATCGGAGGGGGCACCGGCATCATCGGCCCCGGTATCATCGGCCCCGGAGGTGGTGCCGGTATCGTCTTCCTCGGTGGTGCTAAAGCCAACATCAGCTCCGACATCGGCCTGTGCGACCTGTTCGGAATCCGGGTCCGGATCGCCGCAGGCCATGGTCAAGGAAAGACCGGCGCCGGCCAGAGCAGCCGCCAAAATCCCGCTGCGACTGTTGCGCAAAATCCCCATCGCCCCCCCGCCGATCTGTGCAGAGTGGGCCGCAACCGTCAGCTTTTCTTCACAAAAAGGGCAGACCGTCTCATCGCGATCGGCGTCGAGCCGGATATGACTCAGACAAGAAGGACAGGAAGCAAAACCGTTCTTCGACACATAGATCGTCGGGGCCATCATTATCTCCAAATAAGCAATCCAAGCTGATCAGTTATTCAACCGTGTGAAACAGCGTATCAATTGTTCGATTCGAAATACAGCAAACGGAACTGCGTCAGTGTGATCGTCGTTGCGATAGCAAGATGCTATCGGCTCCATTTGGCGTCATGTTGCGTCATCACAAACAGGTTCCGCTCGGATTGCAGGTCTGTGCACCAAAGCAATCGCTGTCGGAGGCGCATTCGACGCATTCGTATTGGGAGCTGCACACCGGAAGGTCTCCATCGCAATGCAGATCGGTCTCGCATTCGGAACAAAAGTAGACGTAGCGCTGCTCGGCGAGGTTAAACTCCGGCACACAGACCTCGCCGAAATCGCAGTCCGTATTCTCCAGACATTCACGGCACACCCCGGGCTCCTCGTCGCACAAATCGTCTCCCGTGCAGTGATCATCTTCCAGACAGGTCACACAGCGCTGGTCGGCGACATCGCAATAGCCCGACGGGCAGTCGTCGTGACTCTCGCAACCCATGCAGGTCTTGGTCTCCTCGTCGCATTCGTGAGCCTCGGGGCAGTCGTCGTCATCGATGCAGCCGACGCAGCGCTCTTCGTGGCAAAACGGTTCGTCGCAATCGTCGTTTTCTAGACACTCTGCGCACTCGTTGACCTCCAGATCGCAGACATCGGAGCCCGGACACTGACCATCTTCGACGCAGCGCACACAGCTCTGGGCTTCGACGTCACAAAAAGGTGTGAACGGTCCGGGGCACACGCCGTGGTCGAGACATTCCACACATTCGTCGGCCTCGATATCGCAGACGTCATCACCGGGACAATCGTTATTGGCCAAACAGGTGCGGCAGACCGGAGGCTCGGCCTGATGATGGCAGACTCCGTCTTCACAGTGGTCGTTATTCTCACATTCCGAGCAGTGGCCGCTCCAGTGATCGCAAACCCCTCCATTGCAATCGTCATCTTCCTGGCAGGCCTCGACGCACATCCCTTCGTATGGGCTGCACACCCAATCCTCGTCGGGGCATTCGCTATCGTCATCGCATTCGGTGGGTTCGATCTCGCCGCCACCGTCGTCGTTGCCGGACGGGTCGGAACCACTGTCGTCATCGACTTGTTCTGAATTGCCGGCATCGAGATCTGTGCCGTTTGCTCCCCCATTACCACCATTGGGCTCATTTGCGTTGGGATCGCCGGCGTCGAGTTCGGAGCTCTCCCCCGCGTCGCCTCCCAGTACGGACACACCGTCGTCGGGATCGACTTCGGCGCATCCGGAGACGGCGAGTATTACCACCCCAAAAACGAATAGGACGGCCAGCGCGGCTACTTTTTGAGGATATACCATCATCTCTTCAATAAATATCTTCGTATCAGGCAACCGCATCGACTCGCGATCGATATAGCCGCATTGTGACCTAACTGATGACGCGTGACAAACTCCGGCGCCCCACCTTCGCCCAGAAACAGTAACACAAGGGCCATTGGGCTTGTAATTTTTCTCCCTCCTATGCAATGTGCGAGCGAAAATCAGACGGCGCCCATCTCGTCGGGAGCCCGCCCTGTCCTTTGCCTCCGATTGGGACATCTGCGAAGTCGTAATAGTTAGTATAGGTGCAAAAGATCCGGATTACCTCCAACATTTACGCAGTATAGGAGTCCATCATCGCAGAAAATGAATTACGGCGAGAACTAGGATTCTGGGATGCACTGACCATCGGTGTGGGCACCATGATCGGCGCCGGTATCTTTTTGTTGGCCGGCACGGCGCTGGAGTTGACGGGCCCGGCGGCGATTTTGTCCTTTGTGGGGGCCGGGATTGTCTGCGCGATGACCGCGGCGAGCACGGCGGAGTTGGCCACGGGCATGCCCAAATCCGGTGGTGACTACTACTTTGTCTCCCGCTCTCTGGGACCGATGTTCGGCGCCATTTCCGGGATCGGTATCTGGCTGAGTCTCACCTTTGCCATCGCCTTTTATCTCGTGGGAATGGGGGAGTACGTTTTACAGGTCTTCAACCGTCTGGGGGAGCGCTTCGAAATGCTCGCTCCCCTGACCGCTACTCCGGTGCCCGCGGCTGCGGCGGTGGGTGGTTTGCTGTTGGTGATTCTCAATGTAGTGGGAGCCAAACAATCGGGGCGCACCCAATTTTATATCGTCGCCACCCTGTTGGTCATCCTCACCGTGATCACCGTCGGGGGCCTGATCAACGTCGAGCCCGCCAATTTGACCCCCTTCTTTTCAGAGGGAACGGGCCCCGTATTGTCGACGACCGCACTGGTCTTCGTCTCCTTTTTGGGCTTTGTCAAAATCGCCGCCGTCTCCGAGGAGATCAAAAACCCGGGAGTCAATCTACCGCGAACACTCATCGGCTCGGTCCTCATCGTCACCGTGCTCTACGTGCTCATCTTGGTCGTTTTGGGAGGGATGTTTTCCCATCGCGAAATCGGTGCTCTCGCAGACCCGCTGTCGGAGGCCGGCACCATTATCTTCGGTCCCCTGGGAGGGGTGGCGATCATTGCCGCCGGCTTGTTGGCCACCATTTCATCGGCCAACGCCAGTATTTTGGCGGCCTCGAGGATCAACCTCGCCATGGCTCGCGACCGCATGGCGCCCGGTTTCTTCAGCAAAATCCACAATTCCTTTTTGACGCCCCATCGGGCGATTTTGGTCACCGGAGCGCTGGCCCTCGCATTCATCACCCTCGACAATTTGGAGTTGTTGGCCAAGATCGCCAGTGTCCTGCAATTGTATAGCTACGCGGCGCTCAATATCGGCTGCGTCATCCTGCGGGCCGCCGATCCCGACTGGTATCGACCGGCCTACCGAGCCCCGGGTTATCCCTTTGTACAACTCTTTGCCGCTGCGGCCTGTCTCATCATCATCTACTACTCCGGATTCATGCCCATTTTGGCGGTCGTGGGGCTGGTGGTGTTTAGCCTGGCCTGGTACTTCTTCGTCGCCCGCACCAACGTGGATATCATTCACAGCGTCCCCCACCTCAAAGAGCGATGGAAATCCATCGGATTGGCGGCCTTTTTCTACGCTCCCACCACCGAGGTCGGTCCCGAGCCTACAGAAGCCGAAAAGAAAGCCCCGGTGGTGGTCAAACGCCCCATCGAGCCCTACTCGGCGCGCAACATCGTGGTGGCCCTGGCAAATCCAAAGCACGAACGAGATCTACTCCGGCTGGGAACCCTGATCGCCCGGGGCACAGAGGAGCCGGGACAGGTCTATGGACTCCACGTCGTCCGGGTACCCATCCAGACCACGTTGGAAGCCGCCCGCGGCCAGATCGAAGAGATGAACTCCGTGCGGCGTATTCAAGGCGT
>SKPJ01000359.1 GCA_007119595.1 Myxococcales bacterium | reverse complement strand
TACTACCACTATCGTTTAGCTTGGCCACCACCGGAAGACCCAGTTCATCGATCACCTGGTCGACCCCGGAAGCTATATTGAGCGACGATTGCGCATCAAACCAGAGGGCCTGTGCAACGGGCACACCGGCACAAGCGCTGATTGTGCGTGTGCGCTGTTTGTCCATGGCCAGCGCTGAAGCCAATACCCCGCTCCCAGTATAGGGAATCTCGAGACACTCCAGATAGCCCTGCAATGCACCGCGTTCCCCGAGTCCTCCGTGGAGACCAAGCAGGGCCACGGCTGGTCGATCGCCGCTCAAATCCGGCAGGTCGGTGGCTACGTCGTAGACTTTGACACGATAGTCCCGTTCTCGGAGCGCATCTTCAAATGCCGCTCCCGTCTGCAGACTGATCTCCCGCTCCCGCGACGTTCCACCGGTGAGCACTGCCACCGGAGCATCGCGAAACCGCTTTTTGTCGAGTCCTTCAAACATTCTTGTCTTCCAATTCTCGTTCCAACTCCCGCATCCTTGCTCGGCCGTCAAATCCGACGAATCGCACCTCGGGACGTAAATCGATGTCGAAATCGCAGCGTACTCGATGGCGGGCCAGCGCCATCAATCGCAGAAAATCCTCGGCGGTCGCATCGGATTGATTGATGAAAAAATTGGCGTGCAGCGAACTGATCGCAGCACCGCCAATTGATTTTCCTTTCAGGCCTACTTGCTCGATGAGACGACCCGCGAAATCGCCGACCGGGTTGGCAAAGGTGCTGCCCACGCTGGCCAAGCGATAGGGTTGCGTGCGATTGCGTCGTTTTTTGTCCTGTTGGACGCGCTCTCGCGCCGCCTCTACATCGCCTGTCTCGAGATGAAGACTGCCACTGACTACCATCGCCTGCGGTGGCAACTTCGTATGCCGATAGCGCATTGCCAGGCTCTGTGCTGTGCGTCTTTCCACGCGCCATTGCTCCGCCTCATCATCGCGAATCGCCAACCACACCGAATCGAGGATGGCCTTTAACTCTTTTTCTTTCGTTCCAGCATTGAGCGCCACGGCGCCGCCAAAGGTGCCGGGGATCAATATCAAAAACTCCGCGCCAACCCAGCCATCGCCCAATAAGCCGCGCACCAGATGAGCGTTGATCGCTCCTGCCATCACGTGAGCCGTACAAGCACGGCCATCGGACTCCGGTTGTACCGTAAAACTCGCCAATTCATCGACGAGTCGAATGACCGGCTCCTCAATACCCTCGTCGGGAAACAGCGTATTGCTACCCAGTCCAACCGGATAACAATCGCTATCACCGAGTGCCGCCAACAACGCCCATAGATCATCGAGGGTACCGACCTCGATCCAATGGTCGGCCATTCCACCGATTCGAAGTGACGAATGCCGACTCAACGGCTCATCCGTCACGTATCGACTCGATGATGACGTTTCGCGACCCCATCGCTGAAGACGCTCATCGAGCGACAGCGATGGGCTCCAATCGATCCATCTTTCACGCAATGAGTCCGACATCATATCTCCGAGACCTGTTCAGAATACATGATACGAGGGGCCCTGCAAGCAACATCTTTTCACACCTAAAGCCGTTATCTATCAACGACTTACGACCATATTCTAAACCAAAAAATAAGACTATTGGACACCCCTCGAGTGGAATCTCGGTGTTCGACGAAAGCTCCACCCTAGACGTACTCAGCCCACCCTAAACCAACACTTAAAGAATAGCTCGCCGAGAGGTTCTAGTTTCGCATTACAAGACTCAGCAACACTGACACATCTGGCGCAAATGATCGGCGATATCGGCTCCTGCGTCGGGCCTTGCCATCGAGCGCGCACGGGCTGCGAGATTCGCCAACGCCTGTGGGTTGTTCATAAATCCGGTCAAGAGATTTCGCGCCCGATCCGAATCGAGCTCGGAGTCGTCGATCATAACACCAGCACCGGCTTCGACGATCGATCGTGCATTTGCCCGTTGGTGGTCGTCGGCTGCATGGGGAAATGGTACATATATCGCAGGGATGCCGAGATTGAGTACTTCGGCAATGGTTGAAGCACCAGCACGGCAGATCAGAAGATCACACCAACGATATGCTTCGGTCATATCGTCGATGAACTCTACAACCTGTGCCTCTCCTTCGAAATCCCGATAGTGTGGAACTACTTCCTCGCTTCGATTTCGACCGGCCTGATGGCGCACATGAATACGACTCGTCAATTCCCCCATCGAACTCAACCAGATCGGGATGGTTTGATTGAAACTACCAGCACCGCCACTTCCCCCGATGATCAGAATGTGAAATGCAGCGCCTTTCTTCGGTGGCGTGTACTCAAAGGAGTCGGCCATATCCAGCAAATCCTTACGCACCGGATTTCCGGGTACCGATGTTGGCAACGAACCAAAGTGTGAGGCGCTGTCTTCGAAGGTCAAAAAGCCGTGATCGACGACGCGACTCAGCAACCGATTCGTAAGACCGGGATAGGAGTTTTGTTCCATCAAGGCCGTGGGAATCCCGCTCAATGCTGCCACGAGAGTCACTGGCCCGGCGGCATAACCCCCAACGCTGACCACCGCCGCCGGTTGGAGGCGACGTAATAATCTACGCGCTCGCCAACCACTTCCGGGAAGCCGCAACAGACTGGCTGCTCGCCGGGCGACACTCCCCCCCTTCAATGGTGTTATATTTACCAATTCCAATTCATGCTCGAGTTCCGGGACTACCCGGGCCTCAATCCCCGATTCGGTACCGACGAAGGTCACCCGTGCGCCGGGACAACGATGAACAAATTCGTCAGCTACGGCGATCCCGGGAAATAGATGACCGCCGGTTCCTCCCCCGGCGATGACGAGGTGGGGATCTGTCGTCGATGATGCCATGGTATGTCGTCTCTGGTGCGATCACGAAATTACGGGTGTAGGTCGTCGCGACGATGGAGAATTTTGCGTCGTTTCTTGGCCCATTTCTTCTGCTCGCGCTGGGCCTCGCGCTCCTCTCGCTTCATCGCCCACCAATCCGGTTCATTCCGAGAGATATTGAGCAGTATTCCCACCGAGAACAGTCCAACGATGAGCGACGTGCCACCAAAGGAGACAAAGGGCAATGTCAGGCCCTTCGTGGGAAGCATGCCAGTGACCACAAGGAGATTGGCCATTGCCTGCAATGCAAACGTGGAGGTGATTCCAAAGGCCAGATACATGCCGAATGCATCCGTGGCGTTGAATGCAATGCGATAGCCCCGCCACAAGATGACCAAAAAGAGGGTAACGACGATGACCATGCCCAGGATTCCCAATTCCTCGGCGATGATGGTACCGATGAAGTCATTCCACAATTCCGGGACGTGGCCAAGTTTTCCAGCCCCTTCGCCCAGCCCCTGTCCGCCGAGTCCAGCGGATCCGATGGCGATCAGAGATTCGCTTATCTGATATCCGATATCCTGACGATGGCTCCATGGATCGAGAAAGGCCAAGATTCGCCGCATTCGATACTCACTGCCGCTGATTGCGAAATATCCAGCCACCGATCCCGCTATGCCAACCAGAAATAGATAGGAGAGTTTCGCTCCACTGACGAAGAGCAAAATAAACATCAGACTGACAAGCATCACGGCGGTACCGAAGTCTGGTTGGAGCATCAATAGCCCCACAAGAGCGCCGATGATGAGTAGATGGGGGATGAACCCAATCGTAAAGCTGCCCATCCTCTTTCCCTTTTTCCCGATGGAATAGGCGAGGAAGATGACCGCCGTCAATTTGGCCAACTCCGCGGGCTGAAACCCCAAAAACCCGAGATCAAGCCACCGCCGCGCTCCGTGCTCCATTCTCCCAATTTCGGGAATGGTGACCAGTACCAACAACAGCACTGTCAGCCCCAGGAGGGGATAGACCATTCGACGGTACCACCGATAGTCGATCTGCAACGCCGTGAGCAGGACGAACACACCGATGATGATATTTTCGACCTGCCCCGCGAGTAGAACATAGTGGTCTTCCATGCGTTGACTGGCCATGACGGCGCTGGCTGAGTACAGCATCACCAATCCGAGGCCCAGCAATGCAAAGATCGCCGCCAATAGTGGGAAGTCCCACTGGGGACCATCGGAATCATCGACCCCCGATGGGCACTGTGGATTCGTATTTTTTGTGAGATTGGAAAGTATATCGGTGTTCATCGGCCCTCCGTGGCCGTCCAGCCGCAAGATCCCGTCCGTGGGATATTAGCGCAACTTCAGACTCATCAAGGCGATCAGACTCAGCATGATGGCAATGATCCAAAAACGCACGATAATTTTTGGCTCCGGCCATCCCTTCATCTCGAAGTGATGGTGGATGGGAGCCATTTTGAAGATCCGTTTTCCCGTCAATTTATAGCTCGTGGTCTGGGTGATGACGCTCAGGGCTTCCACCAAAAAGATGCCAAAGATAATCGCCGACAGTAGTTCGTGCTTGGTCACCACGGCTAGCGATCCCAACGCCCCGCCCAGTGATAAGCTTCCGACGTCTCCCATAAATACTTGAGCGGGAAACGCGTTATACCATAAAAACCCCACACTGGCGCCGACGATGGCCGCGCAGAATATCGCCAATTCCTGTACCCCCTCGACCTTGGGAATCATCAGGTATTCCGCCACGTCAAAGCGGTTGACGACCTTTACTCCCTCGATGACTTCTTCGTAGTGCAATACCGTGGCCGTGCTCCAGGCGAGGATCAAAAAAGTGCCGGACGCCACGATCACGGGCCCGATGGCCAGTCCATCGAGTCCATCCGTCAAATTGACCGCATTGGCCGTTCCGACGATGACAACCATAGCGAATGGGACATAGACCCACAGCGGCAAGGTCAAGCTAAATCGATCGGTAGCGACGAATGGAAGATACAGCTCGGTGGAATAACTGAACGTATCGCTGTGGAACATGATCATCATCAACACAAATACGATGCCAAACTCGATACACAGTCGCATCTTCCCGCTAAGCCCCGCACTGGACTCGGCGTGCAATTTGAGGAAGTCGTCAATGAATCCCACGACGGCAAAACAAACTGTAACGCCGAGCACCACTCCCACGTAGGGGTTTTTTAGATCTGCCCATAATAGCGTAGAGATCACCACGGCGAATAAGATCAGTACGCCTCCCATGGTCGGCGTTCCGGCCTTGGTGAGGTGCGATTCCGGCCCATCGTCGCGAATGACTTGCCCGATCTGCTGATTCTGCAATTTCCGGATAAACCACGGATAGAGCAAAAAGCTGATCAGCAACGACGTAAGCATCGCCGCTACAACGCGAAAGCTGACATAGCGAAACACGTTGAGCGGTGACCATTGGTCCTTGAGCCAGAAAAAGAGTTCGAAGAGCATCGAATGCCTTCCCATGAAATGTCCTGGACGCCCGGGCGGGCGCCGAGGACTCAAAAATGGGCGTCCAATTTGGTGATGATACGTTCCAGTCGATTGGCGCGGCTTCCTTTGACAAAAACCCGTGCCGATCCCTGCTCACGGAGCCACTCCACGATATCGTCGAGTTCGGTGATGGCCAATACCTCGGTGGTCGACGCACCGTCGGCGGCATCGACCATCGCCGGGCCAAATTCACCGACAAAAATCACGGACGACAACGTCGATCCGGAGGTCAATAATTGGGCCAGACTCCGATGGGCCTGCTCGGCGCGTTCGCCGAGTTCGTGCATATCACCGATAACGGCAACGGTCTTGCGCTCACAATTGCGGCACCACTGTTGAAATGCCCGATAGGAGGCTCGCATGCTCGATGGATTGGCATTGTATGCGTCGTCCATAATCTCCAGCGGGCCCACGCTGACCGTGCGCAGTCGTCCTCCGGGCAATTCGACATCCGTCAGAGCTTGCTGAACTTCATCGCGGTCGAATTTCGAATGAGAGCCCACAAGCGTTGCGACCGCCGCCGCCAGATTGGTCGCATTGTGGCTTCCCACAAAAGGCAGCGCTAATGACCACACATCAAAACCCAGATCGATGCGTACATGCATTTGGCCCAAGCCATCATCGGGCGCACTCTCCACGGATACGACCCGTATGTCAGCCCCCGATTCTGTGCCAAAGGTGAACACATTGCCGGGAAAATTCAGTGGAATCAGCTCCCGGCGTTCCGAATGCGGAACGATGGCAGTGGTAGCTCGAGCTCCAGATTCGAAGATCTCACTCTTGGCCTTTCGCACTCCTGCAATGGAGCCAAACCCCTCGAGGTGGGCCTTGCCAATGGATGTGACGATGCGCTGATCAGCGGGCGCCTGATTTATCAAATCCGAGATCTCACCGCGATGATTTGCGCCCATCTCCACGATGAGATGATCGCAATTTAGCGGAATGGCACAGAGGGTCAGCGGTAGACCGATATGGTTATTCAAATTACCGGGAGTTGCCCAGACCTTGCCATCGATCCCCCAGAGAGCGGCGGCCAATTCTTTGGTCGTCGTCTTTCCATTCGATCCGGTGATCGCAACGGAGCGAAGCCCGTTTTGGCGTGATTGCTGAAAGAGCGCATGCCCCAGCCGTCCCAGGGCGGCGATGCAATCATCGACGACGATGGCAGGCGCCGACTCGTCCGACAATACCGAGCGGTCTTCGACCACTACGCCACAGGCGCCGGCACGGATGGCGTCATCGACAAACTCATGGCCGTCAAAGCGCTCTCCTCGAAGTGCAAAGAACAACTCCCCCTTCTGCAGATCTCGTGTATCCGTAGTGACTCCTTTGGGAGCCCCGACGTCGATCTCGCGACTGACGAGCCGACCGTCAACAGCGCGAACTATCCTTCCGAGAGACCACTCTTGGACTAACAACCGCTGCACTACAGTTCTCCTCGCCGCCGAAGTGCCTCGCCGGCCACGAGCCGATCGTCAAATCGTCGACGCCGACCGTTGGATTCTTGTGTTGTCTCGTGCCCCTTTCCGGCGATCAATATCACATCTTGTGGGCCTGCTTGCAAAACCGCATCGAAGATCGCGGTGCGTCGGTCGGGCTGGCGCCGCCAATCGGTGGCGCGAACGGAGCTATTTTGTGAGTATTTTTCGACCCCGCTGACAACCTGATCGATGATCTCGTTGGGATCTTCGCTGCGTGGATTATCGGAGGTGATCAGCACCTGATCGGCGCCCGCCACCGCCACTTGTCCCATGATCGCTCGTTTCGATTTGTCCCGATCGCCACCACAGCCAAACAGCACCCATAGATGTCCCTGCGTCAGATCGGAAAGTGTCCTCAACACCTGCTCCAGGGCATCCGGACTGTGGGCATAGTCCACAAATACGGTGGGACTGTCCTGCGGACCCTCCACACGCTCCATGCGCCCGGGGATGCCGCCGGTTTCAGCCAGGCCACGCACCACGGCATCGATATCAGTGCCCACCATGCGTGCTGTGGCCACTGCACCCAGGACATTTTCGGCGTTGTATTTCCCAGATACCGGCGCAAATACCTCGTAGTTGGGTCCCGGGGACTCATCGATCGCCATGCGAATCCCCTCGAGACTCATCTCCAGATATTGACCTTGAAAGTGTCGCTCTACTCCATCTACCGGCTCGTCATCGATCGCAAACGATACCACAGCGCTGCGGCGTTGCTGGACCAGTGCTGCAGCGAGTCTCTTTCCCTCCTCCCGCTGGGTATTGATGACAGCTATCGGCCCCTGTTCGATATAGCTGTCGTCGAAGGACAGATATTCCTCGAAAAGCCTCCACTTTGCCCGACGATAAGCATCCATAGACCCATGAAAATCGACGTGATCACGGGTCAAATTCGTAAATAATGCGACGTCGAATGCCGTCCCCTCGACTCGACCGTTTTCAAGCCCGTGGCTGGACACTTCAGTGATGGCCACGTCGACCCCGTCATCGACCATAGCCCGCAGGATTTGCTGCAAGATCAACCCGTCGGGTGTGGTATTGGCGGCTTTCTGTCTCCGCCCACACCAGCGGTATTCGATGGTCCCCACAACGCCCGGTGACTTCTCGGTCGCTTCCATGATCGATTCGAGCAAATAGGTACTCGAAGTCTTTCCATTGGTTCCGGTAATGCCAACTACGCACAACTCTGTGGAGGGATGGGAATAGAAGTGACTGGCGACCGGCCCCAGAATCCGCCGCGTATTATCGGCTTCCAAAATGGGAATCGAGAAGTCACAGCAGTGGTCTCGTTCCACAACAATCGCGGCAGCCCCGGCGTCCACGGCGGCATCGATAAAATCATGACCATCAAAATGCTCGCCACGCAGCGCAATGAACAGGCCCCCTTTTTTGACTTCACGGGAGTCGTAGGCCACGGAGTTGATACGGACCTGCGGGTCTCCCGATCGCAAGGTTATCCCGGCCACGGCACTGACGATCTTCTCGGGGGTCGTCACCAGCTCAATTCTCCTCACCGGCGGCATCGATCGCCGACGGTTCGAGCCCGAGGTTGCGATCGTGGGCTGGTGACAACGTCAGACTCAACCCGGACACTTCCTCAATGGGCGTTCCCGCTTCGGGCTGTTGAGCTGTCACCCGCCCCCACCCCGTGACATTCGGGATCAATCCGATACGTCGTCCTTCTTCCAGGGCTTGCCTCAATGTAAGGCCATGAAAATCGGGAATCGTCGAATCATCGACGACACGCCGGGACTGCGAGCTTGCATCAAATCGGGACCATTGCCGGATCCTCTCCTGGGCATGCAATGGGGCCGAATCTTCCATCCCCACCGGTGGCTCATCACCGAGATCGAAGCGTTCGTCAGCCGGCAATGGCAAGACATCTCGCTGGGCCAACGCCGCTTCTGCAATTTCAGCAAAGGCCGGTCCCGCCACGGTTCCTCCATAGCGCATCGATTCAGCGCGGTCGACGAAGACCGCGATCGCCACTTCCGGCGATTCCGCAGGGGCAAATCCGACAAAGCCGGAAATCCAATCGTCGGCGCCGTATCGGCGCGTCTCGGGGTTGACCTGGTGGGCGGTTCCGGTCTTGGCAGCCACCGTAAAATGCTCCAGCGCCCCGGCGGTGCCCGTTCCGGCATCCAGGGTCACCGTGCTCATCGCCCATGCGATTTGTTCAGACACTTCGGGAGACAGCACCCGGCGAACCATGGTCGGTTCATCGCGCCAGACTGTCTCCCCGTCTCGATTTCGGATTTCTTCTACGATTCTTGGCTCCAAGAGCATTCCACCGTTGGCCAACGCCGACACCGCCGTAACCACCTGCAATGGGGTCACGGTCAGCCCCTGTCCAAAGGCGACATTGGCAAAAGTTATTTCCGCCCATTGATCTGGCGGCCAGACCACCCCGGCCTGTTCGCCCCGCAAGCCCAGCCCGGTTCGAGAACCAAATCCGAACGCTCGGATGTAGTCGTAGTACTCGTCGCGGCCCAGATCGCGAGCAATCTTATAGGATCCGACGTTACTCGACATTTGAATGACTTCGGTCACCGACATTTTATCGCGCCGGGTGACGTCCCGAACCGAATAACCTCCAATCTGTATCCGCCCCCCTTCCAGATCGTACTCCGTATCGAGGGTCACGGCCTCTTCTTGAAGTGCCGCGGCAACAAGAAATGGTTTAAAAACCGATCCAGGTTCCAATGTGTCCGTCAGCGGACCGAGGCGCCAGTCCGAGCTTTCGTGGTCATTGATCCGATTCGGGTCGAAAGCCGGAGCACTGGCCATTGCCAAAATGGCACCCGTTTTGACGTCCATCGCCACCGCGTACCCTCCCTGCGCCCCGAATTCTTCGACCTGGTCTGCCAGCGCCTGTTCCGCCGTGCGCTGGACCTTTTCATCGACCGTCAAATGAAGACTATTGCCCTCAAATTTGCCGAATTGAGGTGCATCGGAGAGCAACATCGGGCGACCTCGGGCATCGCGGCTGACCGTCATATCATAGGTTCCCCCGGACAACTCATCGTTGAATTGCCGCTCCAACCCCTCCAGTCCCTCCCCGTCGATCCCCACAAAACCCAGCAACTGTCCGGCCAGCTGCCGCATCGGATAGTAGCGCTTGTACTCCGTCATCGCCCCCAGCCCGGGTAGTGCCAACTCTTCGATCGCTTCCGCCGCAGATGGATGGGTCTGGCGCTGGAGCCAAACGAAGGGCTGATCCGTATCAAGTCGATCGAGCAGCCGCTGTTCGGACAACCCCAAAATTTCGGCCAATTTCGGTGCATGAGCTGCCGGATCACCGAGTATTTGAGGACGAGCATAAATACTCGGAACCTCCACCGAGACCGCCAACTCCACCCCGTTTTGGTCTCGTATATCTCCGCGTCGAGCTTGTCGCGTAACCTCGCGATCCAAGTCGACGGCAGTGCGCTGCTGAAGGGCTTCGGCCTCCACGGTCTGCAAATAGTAGACCCGGCCAATGACAGCGAGAAAGCCGAAGACGAAGAACGCCGCTACCAATCCAATGCGAATCTTTAGCCACTGACGGGCCTTTTCGTCGCCGACGTGTTGCATGGGGGACTGCCTCGCTCCATTGATCGGTTAGTGGATCGCCGTTGCCCCATCGGCTTCATCGATATCGATCCCGTAGAGACGAGCATGTTCATAAGGCTCATCACTCGATTCCGTATCGATGGTGATGACCTGGCTGGGGTGGGGTTTTTGGAGGCCAAATTGTTGTTGGGCAACCTCCGAGACTCGCTCGCTATGTCCCTGGATGCGAGCCTCGACGGTCAACTTCTTATTCTCCTCCAACAATTGTCGATGCTCCGAGGTTACTTCCGCAATCTGATAGCCCAACTCGGTGATCCGGTATTGATTCCACACGTGCAACAACAGCAACGCCGTAGGGATCGCTACCACGATCATGATCTTGGAGATAACCACCGCATTAGTTAACCAATCACTTAGCCACTGCTTCATAGTGCCACTTCATCATCAAAAACATCGATTCATCGCGACTGCCTCTTGATATCACCTGCTATCATCTCATCGTATCAGCTCCGCCGGACCTCAAAAGCGCGGAGTTTTGCGCTCCGTGAACGCGGGTTGGTCTCGACCTCCTCCGTCGTCGCCATCACGGGTTTGGAGGTCAGTACCGCTCCAGCAGAGACCGCCCCACAACCGCAGCGCGGTAGATCGGGCGGACATTGACAGGGATCGGCGAGAAACCGGAAGCCGTGCTTTACAATTCGATCTTCGAGGGAATGAAAACTAATAAACACCGCGCGCCCACCACTGCGAACGACGTCGGGGACGGCATGGACCGCCGCCTCCAGATGTTCCAACTCCCGGTTCACGGCGATTCGCAGCGCCTGAAACACCAAGGTTGCGGGATGAATGGTATGCGCTTTTTTCCACGGCGGCCTGGGGCGCCGCTCTTCAACGAGAGTGGCCAGATCATCGGTGGTCTCCAGCACTCCTTGCTTCCTTGCTTCGAGAATCGCTCGAGCCAGGGACCGACTGCGCGACAGCTCTCCATAGTCTTTTAGCACCCGCGCCAATTCCTTCTCGTCCGTGGTGTCGAGAAAATCGGCGACCGTCATCGCGTCCGGGCCCATCCTCATATCGAGTGGACCGCCGTGGCGAAAGCTAAAGCCACGACTGGCCTCGTTGAATTGGTGGGAGCTGACCCCGGCGTCGATCAACCAACCGTCGACGGGCTCCCATCCCACCTCCTGGAGTACCTCGGGAGTATCGGCATAATTGGCCCGCACCAGCGTCAGGCGCTTCCCAAACCCATCGAGGCGTTCACTGGCCTCCTGAATCGCTTCCGGATCGCGATCGAGAGCCAGCACTTGGCCATTTGGTGCGCTGGCCTCCAAAATCGCTTCCGTATGCCCCCCGCCTCCAACCGTGGCATCGACAAAGCGCTTGCCTTCGCCAACGTCCAGCCATTGCAGGACTTCATCCACCAAAACCGGTGCATGATATTGTGTGGAGTACGTGTCCTCGGACAACCGGGACCTCGCTTTGGGCTGACATCGAGCGCAGAGTTCGCGTTCGACAATATGAAAAACACAAAAAACTCGATGCAACTGAAGCCATACGATCGGCGAACGTCCTGAGCCGTATCGACAATTCACCTCCGCTATGACAGCTTCGCTGCATCGACCGGGAAGATGCCCAATCCCTGGGCTTATCACCGTTCTCTTTCGAGGAGATCGGTGCTCTTCATCCTTGAAGATTCTTCCGGTTGACTCATCCTTGAGTCGAGACCGCTTCAGCCTGCGAACGGTATGCTCATCCTTGAGCTCAACTTCTAACTCGCAATTCTTATAATCCCAGATCCGCCATCGCTTCCGAGAGCTCCTTCGGATCCTGAAGCGCTTTGTCGACCGCCCCTTGCCAGCTTTGCTGCGACCACAACTCGAGGGTTTCGAGTTGGCCGACCCAGACACAATTTCGATCCAGCTCGGCGTAGTCGCGCATCGCCCGGGGCACCAACAAACGCCCGTGACTATCGATCGAAGCCTCTACTGCACCCGCTACATAGACCCGTTTTAAGCGCTGCACATGGGGATTGAACTGGGGCAATTCGCGGATTTTCTCTTCGAAGTTCAGCCACTTATCCATGGGATAGACCACCAGGCACTGCTCGAAGGTGCGCGTCAAAATGATGCGGTCGGCGTTTTCACCGGTGACGTCGAGTTCCGCGAGCACCTCTCGAAACCGCGCCGGGACACTGATCCGCCCCTTGCCGTCCATCGTGTGCTCATACTGACCACGAAACATTTCGTCATTCCCATGATAACGCCGACCACTGGCCATCCTTGGCATTCATTTTGACGGAATCGAGCCTTCCTTGGCTCGATTGGGCAACTGCTTTCGCCACCCCGTGCCACCTGATGGGAATTCATCCCACTGACGGCACTATAAGGTGGGGACACGATCCCGTCAAGAAACTATTTTCAGCCCATGAATACTGGGCGATCTCAGATCCCAAGGATCGCAAAACACCGGGATCACACCACTGATTTCCCAGTCAATTACAGGCACTTAGATCGGTTTTCCACAGGGCGATATCACCCTCTGTGGTAGAAAGTGGGAAAGTCATCCCATCGAGTGTGGGACGATGTGGGAAGAGACGCCACGGCGTGTTGATTACAATGGTGGGATCGAGTGGATCACGTGGATCAAAAAAACCCGGTCCGTCGGGACCGGGTTCATCGTTGAGGTGCCGCTGGCAACGATCGATCAGGAACTGACTTCCTCTTGATCGTATTTGATATATTTTGGCAGTACGCGAACCTTTTTATGCTCTTGAACCTCCAGTTCAACCGTCTCTTCGATGGGCACCATCTGTTTGGAGACAAAGCACATGATCTTTTCGCCGCTGTACTGCTTTTTTTCCTCTTCCTCTTCCTCTTGAGCGTCGTCGGTATCGACGTCCTCTTGTGTTTGTTCTTCTTCTTCTTCGGCCATTGGCGTCTTCTCCTTAAAACCAGATCGATTGTGGTGTGACCAGCCCAGCACCTCACAGTCGAGGCATGTACGAGCCGGGCAATCAGCTCTCACGAGCTATCAAGGCCCCACTACGGAGTCAACTGTCGTCATCGGTAGCTTCGATATCGAAGCACGAACGACAGGTGATTAAAGGACACTACCGTACTGGTGGAACCTATGGCGCAGTGAATCGGAGCTGTATTAAAGTGATCCCACGGGATCAAAGGGTGTAAAATACTCGGCATCACTTCGTGTCACCCCGTCGGAATCGAGTCCGCCGACAAAGATAAAACGCCCGTTGTTGACAGCGCTCATT